>CAMVOG010000006.1 GCA_947169005.1 uncultured Clostridia bacterium
CTCCTACATCAGGGGGCTTTTGTCTATTGTCCGTTTTTACTGGTTCGGTTCACAAGGCCGGCTGCCTTTTCATACGTCCTTTTACTCTTTGTCCAGCCCGGACAGGCGCAGGAGGGGCTTTTGCAGCAGGGCCACCACCCGGCCCGTCAGCAGCATGGTGATGACGGTGCCCAGGCCCACGCCCAGGATGCCCCCGGTGAAGACCAGGCCCAAAAGCAGGGCCAGCGCGATGCTTGCCAGGTCCAGCACGTTTTTTCCCAGGCCCAGGCTCTTGCCCATGCGGCGGCCGATGGCGGCGGCGAGGCCGTCCGCCGGGTTGGGGACGAAGCGGGCCCCGATGGTAAGGATAATGCCGATGGCCGTGAGAACGACGGCCAGCAGCAGCATCACGATCTGCCATACCGGGCCCTGGGCCTCGGGCAGCACCCGGTCAAAGAGCCCGATGAAGGCGCTGGTGAGAAAGCTCACCGCCAGCTGCAGCCACTGGACCTGCTCAAAATGCGCCCGGTCCAGAAAGAATTGCAGGGCAATGAGGAAAAGATAATAGATAAAGGTCATCAGCGAAAAGTCGATGCCCGTGAGTTGGGTGATATTGTAGGCCACGGACAGCACCGGCGAGACCCCCAGGTGGGTCTTTGTGTTCATGGTGATGCCGCAGGCCAGGATAAAGAGCCCGATGATGTAAACGATCATCCGCCGGGGCGTCAGGCTGCGGATAAACGCTTTGATCTTCTCCATGGGGACCTCCTGTAACGGTTTTTCAACGTTTTTTCCCCAGTATACACTTTTTTTGTCCCCCGGGCAAGATAAAAATATCCCCCGCGCCCCAGGGCGCGGGGGATTTCCTTTCAGCAGCAGTATTTCTGCCGGACTGTGTTGATCTTTTGCTGTTCCGCCTGCTCGGGGGCGTACCAGCCCTTGGCGGACATTTTGGCGTAGACGCTGTCCTGCATATAGAGGGCGGCGTTGAGGGCCTGGTTGAAGGTCTGGTGGACGTTGGCGGTGGCGGCCTCCACCGTGCCGTGCATATAGAGGTCGCAGGCCGCCTTGCTGAGCTGCAGCAGGTTTTCCATCACGTTTCTGTCATCCATTGCGCGCGCCCCCTCTCAAAGCAAGCCGTAGAAGCTCTGGAACAGCTCTTGCTGCTTCTGTTCCAGCTCCCTGGCGCAGGCCCTGAGCTGCGGGTCCCGCAGCTGGGCGGCGGCCTCAGCGCACTTGGTCCGGAGGTACTGGGCGTGGCCCAGGGCATCCTCCACGTACAAAAGCTCCTTTGTGGTCATGGGTTTTCCACCTTCCGTATGGTATTGCGGCGAAGCCGCTGTCCCTATTATTGCCGGAGGGGGAAGATTTATACAGAGCTTTGAGTTTTGAGCTTTGAGTTTTGAGGGGTGCGGTGAGAGGCTGTGCCGTTATCCATAAAAAAATCCCGCTCAGAGAAGTCTCTGAGCGGGAGGGTCCGCTGTTCTTATTCCTCGGCGGGCGCGGCGTCCGCCAGGTCGTCAAAGTCGTCGAAATCGTCATAGGAATCATCGAAGCAGACGTCGTTATAGCCGCGCATGGCGCTGAGCTTGTCCAGGACGCCCGTGATGAAGGCGGCAATCTCCTCCCGGAAGATGAAAATCGCGCCCACGGCCGCGCCGATGGCGGCGCAGATGCCGATGATCTTGAATACCTTGCTCATATGAAACGCTCCTTTCCGCGTATGGCTTTCCTTATTTCATAGTGTACACCATATCGGGGGAAAATACAAGCCCGATTTTTCAACCCGCGCCCTCGGTGAACACGGCGGACAGGTCGATCTCCAGCCCTTCCAGGACGCCGGAGCTGACACGGCCATCCGCCGACTGGAAATCCACGGCGGCGTAACGGCCATCCTCCAGCCGGAAGACCTGCACCGTCTGCTTCTCCGGGTCCACGATCCAGTATTCCCGCACTCCGGCCTGCTCATAGAGCCGGTATTTCACGAAACGGTCGTGCCGCTGGGTGGAGTCGGACAGGATCTCCACGATCCAGTCCGGCGCGCCCCTGCAGCCGTACTTGTCCAGCTTTTCCGGGTCGCAGACCACGGTGATGTCCGGCTCCAGCACGGTGTCCACGTCCTCGGGCCGGTCCTCCTTTCGCGCGAAGGGACGCACGGAAAAGGGGGCATGATAGACCTGGCAGGGTTTTCCCTGCAAGAAATTATTGATGATCGTACACAGAACCATGGAAATGCGCTGATGCTCCCGCAGGGGCGTGGCCAGCAGCACCGGCTCGCCGTCGATCAGCTCGGCGCGTTCCGATTCGTCCCACGCCAGCACGTCCGCAAAGGTATATGGCATGTTTTCAGCGGGCAGAGCCATTGCGATCCCTCCTTGCGTTTTTCTGCCTATATTATACGCAATCCCGCCGCAAAACACAAGGGGAAAATGGCGGCGCATGGAACGCGGGAAAACAGAGATACTATAGAGGAAACACGGAAAGGAAGTGGAGAGATGAACGGAAAGACCTTCGGCGTCGCCATGGGGCTGGGGATGGCGGCCGGCGTCGCCCTGGGCGTGGCCGTCGCGCCGAAAAAGAAGCTGCGGGGCCCCACGGGGAAGCTGATCAAGGCCATCGGCAGCGTGGTCAAGGACGTCAGCACCATGATCGGTTAATATTCGATGGAAAACCACGGTTTTCCATCGAGGGGATCGCAGCCCGCTGCAGCGCACTCAGCCGCCGCCCTCCTGGGGCGGCGGCTTCGCACGTTTGCGGGCTGAGAGGTATTTTTGGCGACGTACACGCCGCCGCCAAAAATGATTGGGACCTTTATAGAGTTTTACGGGGTCGGGAACGATAGTTCCCGACCCCGTAAGTTGAAGGTTTAAAGAATAGATTTGAACGCTGGAGGGGTGTTACTCGGATTTGAGCGCCAGCCCCAGCTCGTCCAGTTGGGCCTGGTCCACGTTGCCGGGGGCGCCGGTCATGGGCTCGCTGGCGTTTTGCACCTTGGGGAAGGCCACCACGTCCCGGAGGCTGTCGCACTCCAGAAGCTGCATGACCAGCCGGTCCAGGCCCAGGGCCAGGCCGCCGTGGGGAGGCGCGCCGTAGCGGAAGGCGTCCAGCAGGTAGCCGAACTTGAGCTGCGCTTCCTCGTGGCTGAGGCCCAGCAGGTCGAAGATACGGCTCTGGAGGGCGGGGTCCGTGATGCGGATGGAGCCGGAGCAGAGCTCGATGCCGTTCAGCACCAGGTCGTAGCACTTGGCGCGGACCTTGGACTTGTCGGTTTCCAGATAGGGCAGGCACTCGTCCAGGGGGGCGGTGAAGGGATGGTGCATGGCCACGTACTGGCCCAGCTCCCGGTCATACTCAAAGAAGGGGAACTCCACGATCCACAGGGGATGCATGACGCCGTGGGGGATGATATCCAGCCGGCGGGCCACCTCCAGGCGCAGGGCGCCAAGCTGGGAGAGCACGGCGCTCTCGTCCTCGCCGGAGATAAAGAGCAGCACGTCCCCGGTCTCGGCCCCGGCCCGGTCCAGCAGGGCCTTCAGCTCGTCCTCGGAGAGGAACTTGGCGAAGGAGGAGGCGACCCCGTCTCCGGTCAGGCGGGCCCAGGCGATGCCCTTGCCGCCGATGCCGCGGATCATTTCAATGAGCTTGTCGATCTCCTTGCGGGAGAGGGAGGCCACGGCGTTCTTGGCGCAGATGCCGCGCACGGTGCCGCCCGCCGCCACGGCGGAGGCGAAGACGCCGAAGCCGCAGTCCTTCACCAGGTCGCTCACGTCGAAGATCTCCATGCCGAAGCGGGTGTCCGGCTTGTCGGAGCCATAGCGGGCCATGGCGTCGGCATAGGTGAGGCGGGGCAGGGGCAGGCTCAGCTCCCGGCCCAGGACCTCCTTGAAGACGCGGGCCATGAAGCCCTCGGTCATGGCCAGAATGTCCTCCATTTCCACGAAGGACATTTCCAGGTCGATCTGGGTGAACTCCGGCTGACGGTCCGCCCGCAGGTCCTCGTCCCGGAAGCAGCGGGCGATCTGCATATAGCGGTCAAAGCCCGCCACCATGGAGAGCTGCTTGTAAAGCTGGGGGGACTGGGGCAGGGCGTAGAAGCTGCCCTTGTGCATGGGGGTCTCGATCTCGATGAAGCCGTTTTCATCGAAATAGTCCCGGGTCAGCTTGGCGATCTTGTGGCGCATCATCAGATTGTGCTGCAAAACGGGGCGGCGCAGGTCCAGATAGCGGTATTTCAGCCGCGTGGCCTCGTTGGTGGGGCAGTTGTCCACGATCTCGAAGGGTGGCGTCTCGCTCTCGCCCAGGATGCGCAGCTCCTTCACCTCCAGCTCCACCTCGCCGGTGGGCAGCTCCGCGTTCTTGGCGGAGCGCTCCCGCAGCACGCCGCGGGCGGCGATGACGTACTCGCTGCGGAGGGTGGCCGCTTTCTTGAAGAGCTCCGGCTCCGTGGCGTCGTCAAAGGCCAGCTGCAGGATACCCGTGCGGTCCCGCAGGTCGGTGAAGATCAGGCTGCCCAGGTCGCGGCTGCGCTGGACCCACCCGCAAACGGAGATTTCCCGCCCGGCGTCCGCCAGACGGGGCTCCCCGCAGTAATTCGTTCTTTTAAAGCCCTGTAATGTTTCCATGTCGTTTGTACCTTCTTTATCTTAGTGCTTAGTGCAGAGTGCTTAGTGCTAAGTGGAGGAAAATGCTTTATGCCCTGATCGCCTGGCTGATCGCCTCGGCGTCGATGGGGCAGTCCGCCTGCTCGCCGGTTTCCATATTTTTCAGCTTCGCCGTGCCGCTCTCGATCTCGCTGCCGCCCAGGACCATGGACCAGCGGGCCCCCAGCTTCCCGGCGTATTTCATCTGGGCCTTGAGGCTGCGGCCCGTAATATCCCGCACGGCGGAGACGCCCAGGCGGCGAAGATCATTCACCAGAAGCTGCACCTTCATATCCGCCTCGGGGCTCTGGCAGGCCACGAAGATGGAAACGGGCTCGTCCCTGGGGATCTCCACGCCCTCGGCCTCCATGACCAGCAGCATCCGCTCGATGCCGCTGCCGAAGCCCAGGCCCGGGGTGGCCTCGCCCCCCAGGGTGGAGACCAGCCCGTCATAGCGCCCGCCGCCGATGACAGTGCTTTGCGCGCCGATGGCGTCGGAAACAAACTCGAAAACGGTTTTGGTATAATAATCCAGGCCCCGGACGATGCGACTGTTCACCGTGTAGGCGATGCCCATGGCGTCCAGATAAGCCTTGACCTTCTCAAAATGCTCCCGGCACTCCTCGCAGAGGAAGTCCAGCCCCACGGGGGCGTCCTTGGCCACCTCCTGGCAGATGGGGCTCTTGCAGTCCAGGATGCGCATGGGGTTTTTGTCCAGGCGCTCCAGGCAGGTGGGGCAGAGGCGTTCCTTCCGGGCCTCGAAATAGTCCTTGAGGGCCTTGTGATAGGCGGGGCGGCACTTGGGGCAGCCCACGGAGTTGATCTCCAGCTTCACCCGCTTGACGCCCAGCCGCCGCAGATACTCCGCCGCCAGGGCGATGATCTCGCTGTCCGCCTCGGGCCCCGCGGCGCCGAAGCACTCCACGCCGAACTGGTGATGCTCCCGCAGGCGGCCCTTCTGGGTGTTCTCATAGCGGAAGTTGGGGACGATATAGAAGAGCTTGGCGGGCAGCCCGGCGGCGTAAATGGAGTTTTCCAGATAGCTGCGCACCACGGAGGCCGTGCCCTCCGGGCGGAGGGTGATGGAGCGGCCGCCCTTGTCGTTGAAGGTATACATTTCCTTCTGCACCACGTCGGTGGTGTCGCCCACGCCGCGCAAAAACAGCTCCGTATGCTCGAAGGTGGGGACGCGGGTCTCGATAAAGCCGAAGTCGGCCGCCAGCTTCTTGGCGACGGATTCGATATAGTGCCATTGGTAGATCTCCGAAGGGGTCACGTCCTTGGTGCCCTTCGGCGCGGTGGTCAAAAGCTCCATGATGATGGGTTCCTTTCTGTATGGGCTCAGTTCTTGGGATTCACGATGTCGCGCCAGTCCAGGTCGCCCCGCTGCAGGCCGAGGATGAGCACCTCGGCAGTGGCGATATTGGAGGCGAAGGGGATGGAATACTGGTCACAGAGCTTGGCGATCATGCCCAGCTCCTGGGCGTATTCGGGGGCCTGGGGGTCGCAGAAAAAGAGGACCACGTCGATCTCGTTATAGGCGATGCGGGCGGCCAGCTGCTCCACCCCGCCCTGGCTGCGGGACATATAGGTGCTGATCTGCAGGCCCGTGGCGTCCGCCACCAGGCGGCCCGTTGTGGCCGTGGAGCAGATGGAATGGGACGACAGAATGCCGCAGTAGGCGATGCAGAACTGTACCATCAGCTCTTTCTTGTTGTCGTGCGCGAGCAATGCGATATTCATTTGCGATACCTCCCGAAAAAATGGCGATGGGGCGGAGTCGTTGCATTAAAAGGGGATGGGGATACTCTCCCCGTCGATGCGGCCCGCGATGCGCTGGAAGGCTTCCAGCGCGCTGCTGTTCTTGCTGAGGATCAGCGGCTTCTGGGCCCCGGAGGCCAGCAGAACGTGCCGGTCCTCGGGCACATAGCCGATGAGCCGGGCGCCGATGGCGTCCACCGCGTCGTCCAGCGTTTGCCTGGTGCCCATGAGGATGCTGCGGCGGACCCGGTTGACGATCAGCCGCACATTGCGCAGGCCCAGGGCCCGCAGCTCCGCCACGGCCCGGGCGGAATCCCGGCAGCTGGAGGGCTCCGCCGCCGAGACGATCAGCGCCCGGTCAGCGGCCTCTCCGGCAGCCAGAAAGCAGGGGCCGAGGCCCGCGGGCGCGTCGATGAAAACGTAATCAAAGACGCCGCCGGCAAAGCGGACCAGCCGCACGAAGCCCGAAAGCTCCTCCTCCGAGAGAGGGGCGAGAGGCGCGGGAAGCAGAAAGAGACGGGGCACGTCCGGATGCGCGGCCACGGCATCCTCCAGGCCGCAGCGCCCGTGAATGACGTCCGTAAAATCCATCACAGCCCGGTCAGACATGCCCAGGCAGAGGTCCAGGTTTTTCATGCCCGCGTCCGCGTCCACGCAAAGGACGTTGCGGCCCGCAGAGGCCAGGCAGGAGGCGAGCGCGGCGGTGCTGGTGGTTTTTCCCGTGCCGCCCTTGCCGGAAGCGACGGCGATGATGTGTCCCATGACGGACCTCCTTTCCGGATAGATTATAGAGATTATAGCTTATAGCCTTTAGTTTTTAGTTTTTAGTTTTTAGTGTCCGTGAGGTCGATTGGCCCTAAAAACTCAATTCTCAAAACTTCTAACAAATTATTATACACCTGTCGGTGTTGACTTTCAACGATTTTAAACAATTTTTATCGCTATGCCTACTTGAGGAGCTGGTTTTCTGTGGAATATGACGAATCCGCCTCCCGGGAGGAGAACCAGTAATCGAAGACGTCCCTGGCGATCTGCACCACGGAGGCGCCGGAGCCGCCGCCCTCTACCACCACGGCCAGGGCGATCTCGGGGTTTTCATAGGGGGCGTAGGCCACGAAAACGGCGTTGTTCTCCCGGCCCTCGCCCAACTGGGCCGTGCCGGTCTTGGAGGCCACGTCCACGGGATAGCTCCCGAAGATCTCCGAGGAGGAGCCGTATTTGGACACCAGCAGCATCCCGTATTGAACGGTGCTCATGTTCTCCTCCGAGGCCTCCACCCGGCTGAGGACCCGGGGGGCATAGTATTGCAGCAGGGTCGCGTTGTCATAGCTCTTCACCGAGCGAAGCAGGTGGGCGGCGTAGCGGTCCCCGCCCGCGGCGATGGCGGCGGTGTAGGAGGCCAACTGCATGGGGGTAAAGAGGTTGTAGGACTGGCCGATGGAGGCCAGAATCGTGTCGCCGGGGTACCAGTCTTCCCTCAACACAGTTTCCTTATATTCCCGTGTGGCGAGGATACCGGTGTTCTCCGGCAGCTCGATGCCCGTGGGCTGGCCCAGGCCGAAGAGAGCCGCATAGCGGGAGATGGTGTCGATGCCCGTGTCCAAGCCCGTCTTGTAGAAAAAGTAGTTGCAGGAATTTTGCAGGGCGGTGGATACCGTCAGCCAGCCATGGGAGCCCGGGGCGATCCAGCAGCGGTACTCGTAGCCCTCGTAGGGGGAGAAGACGGAGGCGTCGTAGACCTGGGTTTCCGGGGTGATGGTGCCCGATTCCAGGGCGGCGATGGCCGTGTTCATTTTAAAGGTGGAGCCGGGGGGATAGGTGCCCATGACCGAGCGGTCATAGAGGGGGGCCATGGGGTCCGTGGCCAGAGAGGCGTAATCCGTGGCGAAGGTCTCCCGGTCGTAGCTGGGGTAGGAGGCGCTGGCCAGCACGTCCCCGGTGCCCACCTGGAGCACCACCACGGCGCCGCCCTTGATGAGCTTTTCCTCCGTGCGGCCCTCGTTCAGCTCGCTGATGGTGCGGGCCAGGGAGTCCTCCGCCGTCTGCTGGCAGGCGATGTCCAAGGTCAGGGTCACGTTGCCCCCGGCCTGGGCCTCCCGGACGGTGACGGCGTCGGTAACGGAGCCGTTCTGGTCCCGGGTGACGGTCATGAGCCCGTCGGTGCCGTGCAGATATTCCTCAAAGGCCCGCTCGACCCCGTCCTTGCCCACCCGGGCGTTCATGGGGTAGCCCAGGGGCTTGTACTGCTCGATCTCCGCGCTGTTCATGGGGCCCACGCGGCCAAGCAGATGGATGGCGTAGTCCGTGGTGTACTCCCGCACGGAGCTGGTCTCCACCGACACGCCGGGGAGGCCATGCTCCTTCACGGCGGAGATCAGATCGATGTCCGCGTCGGTGACGAAGACGTAGTCGGAATATTCAAAGAGGGTGCGGGTCTCCAGCTCGTAGCGGATGCCCACGGCGACGCGGGCCCGGGCGTCGGAATAGCCGGGGTCCACGGAATAATGCTCCCGGAACCAGGCCATCAGCTCCGGCGCGCTCATGTCCTCCGCCAGCTTGAAATGCTCCCGGTAGCGGGCGAGCATGGTGCTCTGGGCCTCGGTCATGGCCGCAAGGTAGCGAAAGGGGGTCTTCACGGTGATGGGCAGGGTGTCCCCGTGGACGGCCTCCGCCTCGTCGGCCAGGGCCACCAGGGTCAGCAGGGTGCCGTTGGGGTCCCCGCCCGCCACCAGCCGCTCCCGGTCAATGGTTACGTTGTAGCCCACCCGGTTGTAGGCCAGGATCCGCCCGTTGCGGTCAAAAATGCTGCCCCGGGAGGCGGGCACCGTCTGGTTGGACACGACGGTGTTCAGGGAGCGCTCATAGTAAGCGTCCCCGTGGACGATCTGCAGTTGATAGAGCCCGACGGCCACGGCCACGGTCAGCAGCAGAGGCAGCAGCACCAGGACGGCGACCCGGCCGGGGGAAACGGTTTTACGCATGGGAGCCTCCTGTCATACTAGTCTTCCATAAAACGCTTAAAAAGCGTTTTATAGCGCCGAAGGCGCGTCGAAGACTTATGAAACGGATTTTGCGCCTTTTGGCGCAAAATGGGCAGCGTGCTTCAGCACGATGCCTCTTCAATAAAATCAAGGATTTTATTGAAGAATAGTATCAGTCAGCGCCGCCGGGGGCGGGAAAGACCCCGGACGGCGGGATACACAAGCAGGGTGAAGAGCAGAGAATAGAGGATCCCCACCCCCAGGGACAGGGCGAGGGAAGCCGCCGGGGCGGAGCCCGCCAGCAGCACCGGGACCTGGAGGATCAGCCCGGAGAGCAGCTCCGCGACGGCCCCCAGCAGCAGGAGGGAGGGGAGGGAGCGGGCCATGATGAACTCCCCCAAAAAGCCGGCGAAAAAGCCCGCGCAGCACAGCAGCAGCGTAAAGGCGAAGCTGTTGCCCGTCGCCAGGTCACAGAGGACCCCGGCGAGAAGGCCCCAGAGCCCGCCCGTGAGGCCGCCCTCAAAGAGGCCGATGGCCACCGCCGCCAGAGGCAGCGGCAGGGGGCAGACCCCCAGCACCCGCAGGTGCGGGAACACGTCCGCCTGCAAAAAGTAGAGCAAAAGCAGCAGCAGGAGCCGCAGCAGCCCTTTTTTCAGCGTCGACCAGCTCATCTCAGTCCTCCGGGGCAAAATCGGTGATAACAAACAGCTCCGCCGCTCCGGCGATGTCCGCGGCGGGGCTGAGGACGGCATAGGAGGTCAGCCCGTCGGAGGCGAGGCTGACGGATTCCACCGTGCCCACGATGAGGCCGCTGGGGTAGACGCCGCCCTTGCCGGAGGTGCTGATCAGATCGCCCCCCACGATGCCCGCGGGGTCCGAAAGGTAGGTGAGGCGAAGCAGCCCCCGATTCATCAGATCATAGCTGCCCTCTGCCACGCCGGTCACGCCCGTGCGCTCCGCCACGGCCCCCACGCCGGAGGAGGAATCCAGGATCGTCTGCACCAGGGCGCTGTTCTTCGCGGTCTTGATGACGCGGCCCACGAGAAAGCCCTCCTGGGTGATGACGCAGTCGCCCTTTTCAATGCCCTGGTCGCTGCCCTTGTCCACGGTGAAGGAGGAGCTCCAGCCCGAGGAGGTCCAGGAAACCAGGCTCACCTCGGCATAGCTGAAATCCGTGTGCTCCTTCGTGAGAGCCAGCAGCTCCCGCAGGCGGGCGTTCTCCTCATTGGAGGAAACGGACTGGCGCACCTGCTCCTCCATCTCCGCGATGCGGGCCCTGAGGGCGGCGTTTTCCGCCTCCAGGTCGTCGTAGCGGGCCATATAGGCATAGACCTTCTCCAGCTCCCGCATACCGGCGTTCACCAGCCGGTCCGCGGGGGCGAAAAGGTCCCCCAGGCTATGGATGCCGCCCCCGAGGAAGGACAGGGCCAGCAGCAGAAGCAGCGCGACGGCCAGCACGATGCCGACGATCACGCCCGTGTGTTTGAAAAAGCGTTTCATGGTTACATCCTTGTTTGAGTTCAGAGTTCAGAGAGTGCATAGTTCGATAGTGCATAGTGCTTAGTGGAATACGGCGATCTCCTAAGCACTAAGCGCTTATATCATCTCATATCCCAGTTCACCCAGCATTTTGCCCAGGGCGCAGAGGGGGAGGCCGACGACGTTGAAGAAGTCGCCCTCCATGCGCTCAATGAAGAGGGAGGCCCGGCCCTGGGCCCCGTAGGCCCCGGCCTTGTCCATGGGCTCCCCCGTGGCGATGTAGCGGCGGATCTCCCCCTCCGTCAAGGGGCGAAAGAACACGTCCGTGGCCTCAAAGCCGCAGCGCTCCCCCTTGTCCGAGAGCAGCACCAGGGCGGAGTAGACCGTGTGCCGCCGCCCGGAAAGGGCACTGAGCATGGCGAAGGCCTCCTCCTCGTCCCGGGGCTTGCCCAGCACACGGCCCTCCAGGGCCACGACGGTGTCCGAGGCCAGCACCAGACTCCCCGCGGGGGCCAGGGGCAGCACGTCCAGGGCCTTGGCCCGGGCCACCTCCACGGCGGCTTCGCCGGGGGGCAGCTCCGTGGGGAAGGGTGCCTCCCCCCGGGCGGGCAGGATCTCCAGGTCCCGCACCCCCAGCATTTCCAGAAGCTCTCTCCGCCGGGGCGAGCGGGAGGCCAGAACGATATGAGGAAGGTTCATGGGGTCGATGTTCCTTTCAAATCAGCGATCAACCAGAGCGTGGGCTATACCTGTTTTTCCCATTCTTCTATGGATTCACAGCATTTTTTCAGCGTGTCGATGCGGCAAACAAACCCGAAGTCATATCGGCTGCCTGCTTCCCAATCGGTGATCTGGTTCGCGTGATCCTTGATATAGTCCGGAACGATCAGCGCCAGACCCTCCGCTTCGGCATAATCCAGGAGCTTGCTCAGATCATGCGTATACATGCGCCGGTTATCCGCCGAGCCAAGGCTTTGATAGATCTGGTATTTGACTAACTTTTCGGCCGCCTGCTGCAAATGATACGCCGCGATGTTCTTGATTTCTTTGACGCCTTTTTGCTCATAATACTCGATCGCCTGTCTTGCGGCGATCATATCTGCCTTGATCAGGCTCTTGTTCAGTTCCATTCAGGCGTCCTCCTGAATATCTCAATGCCCCGGCGGATATCTGTCATAACGGCGTCTTTGCTCTTCTCGTCATCCTTGAAATACAGAACATCGTAGTCTTGATCCCAATCGAAGCGGAAGAGACCGCTTTTGAAGGCTCTGAACTCTTTGGAATCAATATAGCTGCTTTTTGATTTGAAACCAAACACGGCAATATCAATGTCGGAGCGATCCGAACAGCTTTCTTCCAATGCGGAACCGAAAAGCATGATCCTCCGGATGTTTTTTGCTGCTTTTGCCTGTTCCGCGATGTTATGGATATGGCGGAGCTTTATATCGGCCACGCACCGTCCATCCTTATAAGGAACCATCTTACACATATTCATCAACTCCTATCGACACGCGCTCCCAAAGTGCCGGGCACTCAATTTCTTACACGTACAGCCCTCTTGTCTTCGCCGAGGGCTCATAACGGCCCTGGCCCAGAAAGCGCTGGGTGAGGCGGACGCACTCGTCGGCGTTCTCAGTGGTGAAGTCCAGGCGGATGCGCCAGAGGCCCAGCCCGTCGTAAATTCGCTTCAAGGGGGCCAGGAAGAGCTTCTGGGGGCTGTAGAGGGTGCTGCGGCAGTCGTAGCAGCGGGTGAGGGGGAAGACGGAGCGGCGGTCCCGCAGCTGCTTGAGCCCGTTGCAGGAGCAGACGCCCGAAGCGGCCTTGATGAGGCAGGCCTCCGTGTGCATCACGGGCACGCGCCCGTACATCACCGCCTCCGCGGGCAGGCTCTTGGCCAGGGCCCGCATGTCCTCAAAGGACAGCTCCGGCGGCAGGGTGACGGAGGCCAGCTTCAGCTCCTTCAGCGCCTTCAGCGTGTAGGAATTATAGGCGTTCATGCCCATGTCCGCCCGCACGGTGAAGCCCGCCGCGGCGGCCGGGAAGATGTGGCCCAGATTCGAGACCATGAGCTGGTCGATGTGCAGCTCCTTCAAGCGGGCGAAGTCCCGGTAAACGGCGGCGTCGGTCCCGTCGTGGAGCAGCGGGGGCAGCACGGCGCAGAGGTCCGTAGTCCCGTTCTCCCAGAAGGGGAGGATGGCGCGGGGATGCTCCAGCAGCTCCTGCATCGGCAGATAGAGGATGCCGGGCTTCAGGCCCGCCAGAGCGGCGGAAAGCTGCTCGTGGGAGCGGACGAAAAGGTTGATCTCCGGCGGCTCCTCGGGCTCGATGGGGCGGCTCAGCTCCCCCAGGGCGGCCCGTTCCGGGGGCGTGAAGCCCGCCCGGGCCTTCATCAGCGCCTCCAAAGCCTCGTCCCGGGTCTCAGCCAGGGCGCGGGGCGGGAGCGTCAGCCCGTCGTCCAGCACACAGGCGGCGTCGGCACAGGTAAAGGGGGAGAGCCCGATGTTGAAGAGGGCCGTTTTCACCTCGGCGGCACGCAGGCCGGAAGCGGAGGCGGCGGGGACAGGGCCGGAGGCGTAGACCACGTGGTCCTCCTCATCCTTGGCAGCCACGCGGATGGGCTGGCCCCGGCGGACGTAGGCAAAGAGCTTGACGGGCACCCGTTTGGCCTCGCCGTTCATGTAGCCGCCCCGCACCCCGGAAAGCAGGGCCTGGGGATGGCGGGGCTGATCCTGCTGGCGGGCGAAGAGCTCCGTCGGCTCCGGCTTCGTCCAGAAGCCCGTATGCATGCCGCCGGGGGCAAAGGCCTTTTCCAGAAGCAGCAGGTCGCCCTCCTCCGGCTTCTCGCCCCGGGCGACGGCGGCATAGACCCGCGCCGTCAGGGCGGCGTACTCGGGCCGCCGGTGGCCCCCCAGCACCCGCAGGGCCGTGAGACCGCAGGAGGCCAGGGCCTCGCCCTGCCCGGCCAGGCAGAGCTCCCGGCGGCTGAGGGGGATGCCCTCGGGCCGGGAGGAGATCGTATAGCTGCGGCGGCAGGGCATGGGGCAGTCGGAATAACAGGCGGCGCGGCCCCCCGTAAAGGCGGAGAGACGGCAGGTGCCCGGCGCGGCGGCGCAGACGGGGCCGTGGCAGACAAGCTCCAGCTCCAGCCGGGCCTCGGCGGTCAGGCGGCGCAGCTCCTCTTCGGAAAGGTCCGGGGAAAGGATCACCCGGTCCGCCCCCAGAAAGGCGGCGGTGGCGGCCCCGGCAACGCTGTGGATGCCCGCGTCAAGCCCCAGGTGGAGCCGGGCGGTGGGGAAGAGCTGACGCAGGGCCTTCAAAAGCCCCAGGTCCGTGACCTCCAGGGCGTGGACCCCCTGCTCCAGGGCCCGGGCGGCCCGGTCCAGGGCCGGGCGGAGCCCGTCGTCGGTGACGAAGCGGTCCAGGGCATAGTAGAGCTTCGCCCCCCGCTGGCGGCAGTAGCGCACGGCGTCCTCCCGCTCACTGTCCGCAAAGTCCTCGAAGCGCGTATAAACGGCGCCCGCTCCGTTCTGCACGGCGGCCTGCACGGCCTCGGGCGTATAGGCGGGGATCACGGTTTCCAGCATTTGCGGCAGCTCCTTTCCTGTTCCGGTCTGATTTGATTATTATATCATAGAAAAGAAAGGAAGAAAAGCGGGAATTGCGCCCCGGCGCGAAAAAGTTTTGCGGGGGAGGATTCTTTTCTTCTCTTGAAAAAATACAAGTGAAAAAATACAAGGGCAAAGCTGTTGAAATCCGTCCCGGGAAAATGTATAATAGATAAACACGAAATTTTCCGGCAGGAAGGCGGAACAGAGAGAGCATGGATATGAGCTATCGGATCGGCATCGACATCGGCTCCACCACGGTAAAGACCGTGGTCCTCAGCCCGGAGGGGGAGCTTTTATTTCACAGCTACGAGCGGCATTTTTCCAAGGTGCGGGAGAAGGCCGCCGAGCAGCTGCGCCTGTCGGAGGACCTGCTGCGGGGCAAGCCCGTGCGGGCTGTGATCACCGGCTCGGCGGGCCTGGGCGTGGCCAAGGCGGGGGACATCAGCTTCGTGCAGGAGGTCTACGCCACGGCGGCGGCGGTGAACCGGGAGGTCCCGGACGCGGACGCCGTCATCGAGCTGGGCGGCGAGGACGCCAAGATCATCTTCTTCCGGGGCAGCCTGGAGGAGCGCATGAACGGCTCCTGCGCCGGGGGCACCGGGGCCTTCATCGACCAGATGGCCACCCTCATGAACGTGACGGCCCCGGAGCTGGACGCCCTGGCCCTCAAGCATGAGAAAATATACCCCATCGCCTCCCGCTGCGGGGTCTTTGCCAAGTCCGACATCCAGCCCATCCTCAACCAGGGCGGGCGGAAGGAGGACGTGGCCGCCTCCATCTTCCAGGCGGTGGTCGACCAGACCGTGGCAGGCCTTACCCAGGGGCGGGAGCTCACCGGGAAGATCGTCTTCCTGGGCGGGCCGCGCACCTTCCTCATGGGCCTGCGGGAGCGCTTTATCGAGACCTTGAAGCTGGACGAGGAGCATGCCGTTTTCCCGGAAAACGCCGAGTGCTTCGCCGCCCTGGGGGCCGCCCTCTGCGCGGCGGATTACCCGGAGCAGAGCTATGAGGCGCTGCTGGACAAGCTGGAAAAAACCACGGAGCAGACGGGGCTCACCAATACCATGCAGCCCCTTTTCACCTCCGAGGAGGAGTACGAGGCCTTCCGCGCCCGCCACGCCAAGGCCACTCCCGCGGAGGCGGACGCCGAAACCTACCGCGGCCCCGCCTACCTGGGCATCGACGCGGGCAGCACCACCACCAAGCTGGTGCTCATCACCCCCGAGGGGGGCATCCTCTACAGCTATTACGGCTCCAACCGGGGCAACCCCGTCAGCATCGTGCTGGAGGAGCTGAAAAAGGTCTACGCCCTCTGCGGGGACCGGATCGAGATTAAGGGCTCCGCCGTGACGGGCTACGGCGAGGAGCTGATCAAGAACGCCTTTTCCGTGGACCTGGGCCTGGTGGAGACCGTGGCCCATTACCGGGCCGCCCGGCACTTTGACCCGAAGGTGGACTTCATCATCGACATCGGCGGCCAGGACATGAAGTGCTTCAAGATCCGCAACGGCGCCGTGGACAGCATCATGCTCAACGAGGCCTGCTCCTCCGGCTGCGGCAGCTTCATCGAGTCCTTCGCCCGTGCCCTGGGCTATGAGATCAAGGACTTTGCCAGGCTCGGCCTCATGGACCGGCATCCCGTAAACCTGGGCTCCCGCTGCACGGTGTTCATGAATTCCTCCGTGAAGCAGGCCCAGAAGGAGGGGGCCACCGTGGAGGATATTTCCGCGGGTCTCTCCGTTTCCATCGTGAAGAACGCCATCTATAAGGTCATCCGCGCCGCCTCCGCCGACGAGCTGGGGCAGAACATCGTGGTCCAGGGGGGCACCTTCCTGAACGACGCGGTGCTGCGGGGCTTTGAGCAGGAGCTGGGGCGGAACGTGACGCGCCCCACCATCGCGGGCCTCATGGGGGCCTACGGCGCGGCCCTCTTTGCCCTGGACCGGCAGCCCGAGCGCCCGGCCCTCCTGTCCGCGGAGGCGCTGGAGAGCTTCACCCACCAGGCCAGGCCCACTACCTGCAACGGCTGCACCAACCATTGCAGCCTCACGATCAACACCTTCGACGGGGGCCGCCGCTTCATCTCCGGCAACCGCTGCAGCAAGCCCTTGGGCAAGGCCCATCACGAGCTGCCCAATCTCTACAAGTACAAGCTGGAGCGGCTCAAGACCATGCAGGGCAAGGGCGAGGGAGACGGCTCCCGGGGCCGCATCGGCCTGCCCTTCGGGCTGAATATCTATGAGAATCTGCCCCTGTGGTACACCCTGTTTACGAAGCTGAATTTCGAGGTGGTCCTCTCCCCGGTCTCGGATCGCAATACCTATAAGCGGGGCCAGCGGAGTATCCCCTCCGACACGGTCTGCTATCCCGCCAAGCTCATGCACGGCCATATCGAGGCCCTGCTGGACGCGGGGGTGGACGCGGTGTTCTATCCCTGCATGAGCTATAATTTCGACGAGGGCAAGGGCGACAACAACTATAACTGCCCCGTGGTGGCCTATTATCCCGAGCTTTTGGGGGCCAACGTCCCCCGCCTGCGCAACGCTCGCTATCTCACGCCCTACGTGGGCCTCCACCGGCCCAAGGATTTCAGAAAGAAATTCGCCGCCTTCATGAAGGCGGAGTTCGGCGTCCCTGAAAAGGAGACGGCCGCCGCCGTGGAGGCGGGCTATGCCGCCTACCACGCCTATAAGGACGAGGTGCGGGAAAAGGGCCGGGAGTACATTGAGGCCGCCCGGCGGGAGGGCCGCACCATCCTGGTGCTGGCGGGCCGCCCCTACCACGTGGACCCGGAGATCAACCACGGCATCGACGAGCTCATCGGCTCTCTGGGCATGGTCCTCATCACCGAGGACTGCGTCTGCCAGAACGTGGAGAAGCAGAGCCGCAAGATACTGAATCAGTGGACCTACCAGGCCCGCATGTATGACGCGGCCCGCTACGTCTGCACCCAGCCGGATATGCAGTTGGTGCAGCTCATTTCCTTCGGCTGCGGCACGGACGCCATCACCTCCGACGAAATGCGGGATATTTTGGAGAGCGGGGGCAAGCTCTATACCCCCATCAAGATCGACGACATCAACAACCTGGGCGCCGTGCGCATCCGCCTGCGCAGCCTCGTGGCGGCGGTGGAGGAGCAGGCCCGGGCAAAGGGGGCGTGAGCATGGCAAAGCTTGTATATGACGAAACGGGCCGTCTGCTTTTCACCAAGGAGATGAAGCGGGATTATACCCTGCTGATCCCGCAGATGCTGCCCATCCACTTCGGCATGATGCGCATGTGCCTGCAAAAGCACGGCTACAATTGCGTGACCCTGGACAACATGGATCAGAAGGCCATCGCGGAGCTGGGCCTCAAATACGTGCATAACGACACCTGCTATCCCGCCCTGCTGGTCATCGGCCAGCTCATCGACGCCATCAACTCGGGCAAATACGACAAGGACCGCCTGGGCCTTTTCATCACCCAGACGGGGGGCGGCTGCCGGGCCTCCAACTACATCCACCTGCTGCGGAAGGCGCTGAAAAAGGCGGGGCTGGAGCAGGTGCCCGTCATCTCCATCAACCTGTCGGGCCTGGAAAAGAACCCCGGCTTCAAGCTGACGATCCCGCTGATTCTGCAGCTCGTTTTCTCCATCGTCTATGGGGACATCATCATGCTGCTGGCCAACCAGTGCCGGCCCTATGAGGTGAAGGCCGGGGAAACGGACGCCCTGGCCGCCGCCTGGCAGGACCGGCTGGTGAATGAGTTTCAGCGGACGGGCAGCTTCACCATGAAGAATCTGCGCCGGAATTTTGACCGTATCGTGGCCGATTTTGCCGCCATCGAGCGGGTAAAGACGGAGAAGCCCCGGGTGGGCGTCGTGGGGGAAATTTACGTGAAGTATTCCCCCCTGGGCAACAACAACCTGGAGCGCTTCCTCCTGGAGGAAGGGGCGGAGCCCGTGGTGCCCGGCCTGGTGGACTTCGTGATCTTCAAAATCTACAACCGGGACGTGGACGTGGACCTTTACGGCGGCTCCGGGCTCAAAAAAGCCGTGGTGCGGCTTTTGCAGGGCTATGTGGAAAAATGCCAGCAGGCCATGATCGACGCCGTGAAGAAGTGCCCGGAGTTCCGGGCCCCCTCTCCCTTCTCCCACTTGAAGGAGCTGGCGGCGAATTATCTCGGCGCGGGCAACAAGATGGGGGAGGGCTGGCTCCTCACCGCCGAGATGCTGGAGCTCATCGGGGACGGCACCAACAACATCGTCTGCACCCAGCCCTTCGGCTGCCTGCCCAACCACATCGTGGGCAAGGGCATGATCCGGCGGCTCAAGGACGACTACCCGGAGTCCAACATCGTGGCCATCGACTACGACCCCGGCGCCACGAAGATCAACCAGGAAAACCGCATCAAGCTCATGCTGGCCAACGCCGGCCGCCTGGCGGGAAAAATGGATGCTTAATCAAGCACAAGACACTATGCACTAATCACTATGCACGAAGCACTATAATTAAAGAGGATTCACCATGATCGATAAACTCACCATTACCGGGGCGCGGCAGAACAATCTGAAAAACATCAACCTCTCCATTCCCCGTGACAAGCTGACGGTTTTTACGGGCCTGTCCGGCAGCGGCAAGTCCTCTCTGGCCTTCGACACCATCTATGCCGAGGGGCAGCGGCGCTACGTGGAGTCCCTCTCCTCCTACGCCCGGCAGTTCCTGGGCCAGATGGAGAAGCCGGAGGTGGACAACATCGAGGGCCTGTCCCCGGCCATTTCCATTGACCAGAAGACCACCTCCAAAAACCCGCGCTCCACCGTGGGCACGGTGACGGAGATCTATGACTACCTGCGCCTGCTCTGGGCCCGGGTGGGCATCCCCCACTGCCCCAAGTGCGGCAAGGAGATCCGCCAGCAGACCGTGGACCAGATCATCGACCAGCTCATGCAGCTGGAGGAGGGGACCCGCATCCAGGTGCTGGCCCCGGTGATCCGCGGGCGAAAGGGCGAATACGTCAAGATTTTTGAGGACGCCCGGAAGAGCGGCTACGTCCGCGCCCGGGTGGACGGCAGCCTTTACGATCTCTCCGAGGAGATCAAGCTGGACAAGAACAAGAAGCACACCATCGAGATCGTGGTGGACCGCCTGGTCATCAAGGAGGGCGTGCGCCCCCGGCTGACGGACTCGGTGGAGACGGCCTCCAACCTGGCGGGCGGCCTCATCGTGGCGGACCTGGTGGGCCAGGAGAAGAGCCTCAGCTTCTCCCAGAACTACGCCTGCGAGGACTGCGGCATTTCCATTGAGGAAATGGCCCCCCGCACCTTCTCCTTCAACAACCCCATGGGCGCCTGCCCTGACTGCACGGGTATCGGCACCCAGCTGCGGGTGGACCCGGAGCTGGTGCTGCCCAATCCGGAGCTGAGCATCATGGACGGGGCCATCTGCGCCTCCAACTGGGGGAACGTGCGCAACGACAGCATTTCCCGCATGTACTTCGAGGCCCTGGCCCGCAAGTATAAGTTCAAGCTCACCACCCCCGTGAAGGACCTGCCCAAGGAGGTGGTGGACGTGCTGCTCTACGGCACCGGGGACGAGCCGCTGAACCTGCAGTACGAGCGGGAGAACGGCAAGGGCACCCTCCGCCGCCCCTTTGAGGGCATCGTGCGCAATCTGGAGCGCCGCTACCGGGAGACCCAGAGCCAGGGCATGCGGGAGGACCTGGAGCAGTACATGTCCGAGCATCCCTGCCCCCGCTGCAAGGGCAAGCGCCTCAAGGACGAGGTGCTGGCCGTCACCGTGGGCGGGAAAAATATCACCGACTTTACGGAGCTCTCCGTAACGGAGGAGCTGGAATTCATGGAGAAGCTCAGCCTCTCCGGCCAGAGCGCCATGATCGCGGAGCAGATCTTGAAGGAGATCAAGGCCCGGCTGGGCTTCCTGCAGAGCGTGGGCCTGGAATACCTCACCCTCTCCCGCCGGGCGGGGACCCTTTCGGGCGGCGAATCCCAGCGCATCCGCCTGGCGACACAGATCGGCTCCTCCCTCATGGGGGTGCTGTATATCCTGGACGAGCCCTCCATCGGCCTGCACCAGCGGGACAACGGCAAGCTGCTGGAAACCCTGAAGCATCTGCGGGACCTGGGCAACACCCTCATCGTCGTGGAGCATGACGAGGAGACCATGCTGGCGGCGGACTACCTGGTGGACATCGGCCCCGGGGCCGGGGTACACGGGGGCGAGGTCATCGCCGCCGGGACGCCCCAAGAGGTCATGGCCTGCGAAAAGTCCATCACCGGCCAGTTCCTCAGCGGCAAGCGCCGCATCCCCATCCCCGAGACCCGGCGGAAGCCGGAGAACGGCTGCCTGGAGATCCTCGGCGCGGCGGAAAACAATCTGAAAAACGTGGACGTGCAGTTTCCCCTGGGCCTCTTCACCTGCGTCACCGGCGTTTCCGGCAGCGGCAAGTCCTCCCTGGTGAACGCCATTCTGTACCGGGCCCTGGCCTCCAAGCTGAACCGGGCCAAGCTCAAGCCCGGCAGGTTCAAGGCCATGAAGGGCGTGGAGCGGCTGGATAAGATCATCAGCATCGACCAGTCCCCCATCGGGCGGACGCCTCGCTCCAACCCCGCCACCTATACGGGCCTGTTCAACGACGTGCGGGAGCTCTTTGCCGAGACCCAGGACGCCCGGGCCCGGGGCTACGGGCCGGGCCGCTTTTCCTTCAACGTGCGGGGCGGCCGCTGCGAGGCCTGCGCCGGGGACGGCCTGCTGAAAATTGAGATGCACTTTCTGCCCGATATTTACGTCCCCTGCGAGGTCTGCAAGGGCAAGCGCTACAACCGGGAGACCCTGGAGGTCCGCTACAAGGGCAAGAATATCTATGAGGTGTTGGACATGACGGTGGAGGAGGCCCTGGGCTTCTTTGACAACCTGCCCAAGCTCCGCACCAAGGTCCAGGCCCTCTACGATGTGGGGCTGGAATATATCAAGCTGGGCCAGCCCTCCACCACCCTTTCCGGCGGCGAGGCCCAGCGGGTCAAGCTGGCCACGGAGCTTTCCCGCCCCGCCACGGGCCGGACCCTCTATGTGCTGGACGAGCCCACCACGGGCCTGCACGCGGCGGACGTGGAAAAGCTGCTCCAGGTGCTGCAAAGGCTCGTGGACGCGGGCAACACCGTCGTGGTCATCGAGCATAACCTGGACGTGGTGAAGTCCGCGGACCATATCATCGACCTGGGCCCCGAGGGCGGCAGCCGGGGCGGCACCGTGGTCTGCACCGGCACCCCCGAGGAGGTTGCCGCCTGCGAGGAAAGCTACACCGGCCAGTATCTGAAGCGCGCGCTGAAGTATTGGGCAGAGGATTAGATAACAGATAACAGGGCTCAGGGCTCAGGGAACGGGGGCACGCCGCGGGAAACGCCCGCATAGGATATCCGGGGGTGGGAGCTATGCTGATACAGGGAACGCTGCTGCTGTTTTTCGGGCTTCTGGGCGTGGGGCTGGTCTTGCTTCTGCATGAGCTGCTGCTCTGCCCCGTGCGGCCCGGAAGGGGCGAGCGGCTGGAGGCGGTGCTGCGGCTCAGCGGGGACGCGCCGGGGCTGGAGCAGACCCTGCGGGGGCTCCTCTGGCTGCGGAAGAGCGGCCGGGTGCGCATGGCGATCCTCCTGGTGGACGAGGGCCTCACGCCCGAGGCCAGGGAGACGGCGGAGCTGCTGTGCGTCAAAGAGGGGCTGCGGATCGTCAGCGCCCCGGCGCTGACGACTGAAAACTGAAATCTTAAGACTTAAAAATGAATAATGGCGGTGCCGCTTCGCGCTGATTCAAAATCCGCCGCCGCAGGCGGCCGCCGCCATTGTCCATTATTCATTGTCCATTATTCATTATCAAGAGAGGGGGCGACCCAACATGGATACCGGTCTGGCCCAGCTTACGGGGAACGTGAGCGCGGTGGTCTATCAGAACGAGGAGAACGGCTATACCGTCCTGCGGCTGGAGACGGACGCGGGCGAGACGGTCACGGTGGTGGGCTGCCTTCCCTTTGCCGTGCCCGGGGAGTGCCTGGTCCTGGAAGGGAGCTGGAGCGAGCATCGGGTCCACGGGCGGCAGTTCAAGGTGGAGCATGCCCAGCGGCAGCTGCCCACCACCCTCAATGAAATGTATCTCTACCTGGCCTCCGGCGTGGTGAAGGGCGTGGGCCCCGCCACGGCCCGGCTGATCGTGGAGAAATTCGGGGAGGACAGCATCCGCGTCCTGGAGGAGGAGCCGGAGCGCCTGGCCGAGCTGCGGGGCATCACGAGTAAGCGGGCCCAGGAGATCGGGGCCTCCTTCCGGCGGCAGACGGCGGTGCGGCGGCTTATGGAGTTTTTCACCGCCCATCAGATCAAGGTGGAGTACGCCCTGCGGCTCTATAAGAGCTACGGGGAGGAGGCCCAGGCCGCCGTGATGAACAACCCCTACATTCTGGCGGACGAATACTACGGAGCCAGCTTCGCCGAGGCGGACAGCCTGGCCCTGGGCATGGGCTTCGAGGCGGACTGCCCCGAGCGGGTGGAGGCCGCCGTGAGCTTTGAGCTGAGCTATAACGCCAATAACGGCCACTGCTTCATCCCCCGGGACAAGCTGGCCCGGGCGGCGGCCCAGCTCATCGGCGTGGAGACGGAGCTGGCGGACGACGCCATCGGCCGCCTGGCCGAGAGTGGCGAGCTGATCCGGGAGGAGCTGGCGGGCCTGGAGGCCTGCTACCTGGCCCGGCTCTACTATGCCGAGACCTACGTGGCGAAAAAGCTGCTGGCCCTGGCAGCGGAGCGCTTCACCCCCGAGCGGGAGGCTGTTTTTCTTCAGTAACTGCCAGAAAGGTTCAACGGTTGCAATGAGTGCACGCTCCG
>CAMVOG010000007.1 GCA_947169005.1 uncultured Clostridia bacterium
CAACCTTGAGCGCCGCATGACGCTCTGGTTTGTTATGCCGTCTTTGCTCCTGTTAGACTTGCTGGGCGCTTTTCTCGTTTTCCCTCATGGGGAAAATCTCTCTATCAACCTCCTCAAAGTATGTTACAGGCCACCAAAGCCTGTTCCGTGCATTATGGACTTCATATTTATATCCTTATCAGAACAACGATCCGTCCGCATGGAAGAAGATCATCCCTGCCATGATGCGCGCGTAGGTGGTGAAGTCCTTGGAGTTGACCTCGCCGCTGCCGTCGTAGTCGATATTCTCGGCCAAGGGGCTGGTATAGTTCCCGACGTTGTACTGCCGGAAATCCGCCACGTCCTGATCGTCGATAGAGCCATCCGCGTTGAAGTCGTACCTGTCCAGCACGGAAAGAAAGACGTCCATATCGGCGTCGGTGACAGCGTGGTCGCCATTGTAGTCCGGTGTCAACACCTGGGCGGAGGATGCGTCCTCCATGCCGTCGATCACGGCTTGCAGCAGGTCAACGTCGTCCGCGTCGATTTGGCCGTTTCCGTCCACATCATAAAGCTCGTGGAAGGTGTAGCGTTCGTCTGCCGTATCCGTGTACCAGGAGACGACGAAGAGGACCGACGCGATCTGCACGTCCTGCAGGGCCTGGGTCCTTGCGGGCAGGCGAGCGTCGCAGGGCAGGGTCTCCGCCGATCCTGCGGGGATGGGACCGGGCAGGACCGCTGCGGCGTCCATGCTCCCATCCGCCTCTGCCGCCGCGCCGTTGATCTGGAAGCAGAAGCGCTTCGTGTCGGTGGGAGCGGAGGCATAGTCCGTCCAGGCGTCAAGCAGCCAGGGACTTTTGGGTGTCACGTGGATCGAATCAAGCTGTACCGGCGCGCCGCTGTTGTTGCGGATCGTTACGTCGCCCACAGTAACCTCGCCGGTTGCGGCGACGTGAATGGGGATGGCATAGGGTACTGTGACGGAAAAAGTCGCAGCTTCCGCGGTCAGGGACACGAGAGAACTGCCCGCAGCCGTATTGGTGGCGGCGTCATAGTCCAAATCCACCTCCGCCGCAAGCGCGCCGGAGGCAAGGGAGAGGCTGAAAACCGCCGCGAGAGCAGCGGACAGCCATTTCTGTTTTTTCATATTGTTCCTTTCTTCTCGGCTCAGCAAAAGACCGAGGCCCTCCCCGCCCCGGTCTTTTCTGGATGGTTTATGTGAGATCAGGCGTTATTCCAGGCCACGGTGAAGATGACGCTGGCGATGGTCTCGCCGCTGAGAGCAACACTCTGGGTCGCGGCGTCCGCCGCGTAGGTAATGGGGGCGCTGGCCCCGCCCGCGATCACGCCGGAGTTGCCGAAGACCTCGCCGGAGATGGTCCCGGAAACGGTGTCGGCGTCATTGATTTTGAGCGTGTACTGCTTGGTGCCCGTCGCGGTGCCGCTGAAGTCGTAGCCGAAGGGCTTTTTGGTCCAGGACCCGGCGTCGTTGATAGCCGCGTTGGTGACGCGCACGGGGCCGGAGGAGCCGTTGATGATCTTGGCCGTGCCGCTGGCGGCACAGGTCACAGTGCCGTCCGCGGCGATGTTGACGGGCAGACTGGTGGGGACCGTCACTTTGAAGGTAGCCGCCGTGGTGGTCAGCAGAAATTGCCGCTCATTGATGGGCACCACCTTGAAGGTGGCAGCAGAAGTGGTGAGGAGGACGTTGGTCGTGCCCTCGCCGCCGGAGATATTGACCTCCGTTGCGGCAAAGGCGGTGACGGACAGCGCGGCGATCAGGCAGACCGCCAGCAGCAGGGAAACGAGCTTCTTGATGTTCTTCATGGGGAATCATTCCTTTCGTTGATTTGATATATATTTTTACGCCCGTCCACAGTGGGGAGGATGTGGGCGGACGGAAAAACACAAACATATACGGTAACCGCTTGACAAGAGCAGCTTTTGTGTTTATTATTTAAGTGAATTTATTTTCACTGAATTTTATTTCATCATAGAGGTGATCTCATGTTTGTCGCCAGAACAGAGGAATTGTCCCAACTCACAAATGCAATGAAGCGCAGTAATCATGCCTCTCTTGTATACGGAAAACGCCGCGTTGGGAAAACGAGGCTGATCAAAGAGGCTCTGATGAGGCAGGATAGAACAGCCCTATATTATGAGTGTATAAAGGGAACCATCAAAGAAAACGTCGATGGCTTTGTCAAAGTACTCCTGGATAAGCGTGTTCTTTCCTTTCAGTCTTCCTTTGATACTTTTCGGGATGTCTTCGCTTTCCTCAATTCCTTGCCGCAAGATTATGTCGTTGTCATTGACGAGTACCCTTATCTGAGTACATTTGCCGAGCAGCGGACAGTCGATTCCATTTTCCAGAGCATTGTTGACAGCAACCTCGGAAACATCAGTCTGATCCTTTCCGGCTCACAGATTAGCGTGATGAAGGGATTGTTGGAGGAAAAAGATGCCCTCTATGGGCGCTTTGGGCTGACGATCCACCTCGGAGAACTGAGCTACCGGGACGCAGCAGCCTTCTATCCCTCCAAGACACCTTATGAAAAAATCGCCCTCTACAGCGTGTTCGGCGGCTCGCCCTTTGTGCTTCAACAGCTTAACGATGAAGAAACACTGAGCGAGAACATCATCCGCACCATCTTGACGCCGAGCAATCCCGTCAATATGTATGCTTCAAATCTTCTCCTTTCCGATTACAGCAACGCTATAAACGCTGAACGTATCCTGGCCGTTCTCGGCAATGGGAAAAAGAAGTATTCTGAATTGGAAAGCAAGCTGTATGCCAACAGTACGGGAAATTTGGCAAAGCAGCTGAAGTCCATGGTTGCCATGGAACTGGTGCGCCAAGGTGCGCCAATCAACAGGCCCAACGATGCCAAAAAGAAGTATTATGAGATCAATGACAACTTGCTGCGCTTTTTTTACACCTATATTTATCCCAACAGGAGTGCTTTGCAAATGATTGGAGAACGAGCTTTTTATGAGCAGCTCGTATCCCCCACGCTTCTTACAGACTTTGTTCCGCGGCGATTTGAAGAGCTCTGTCGCAGCTTCTTTTCATATCTTGCGCAGAAGGGACTGCTTCCGGGAATCACCAACATCGGCACATACTACTATGATGATCCCGCCCGACGCCGGCATGGGGAGTTTGATGTGGCGCTTGCGTTTGGGGAGGAATATGAACTGTACGATGCTAAATACAATAAATCTCCCATAACGCTTGATGAAATCCACCGAGAAGCAGGTCAGGTTCGGCAAATTGAGGAGATGCGAGTCACGCGGCTTGGTTTCATTGCCGTCAATGGTTTTGAAGCGCGGGAAAGCGGTTTTACCTACTACAGCGGTGAAGATTTATACTGTATGTAAGCCGGTGCAGCAAAGCCTCCGAGCATCAATTCAGAATATGAACCGTAATCCGAACAGCGCCTGTACCAAGGACCGCGCCGCTTTCATCTACTGCGTGAAAATAGGCAATACAGGGATAGTCGCCTGCGGAAAGGTCCGCATCCAGTTCGTCGGAGTTGATGTATTTGCCCACCGGAATGACCGGGGAGGTATAGATCGTTTCTCCATTGTCCTCCCGGACGATCTCAACGATCTGAGGGTGTCTGTTGGCAGCATCGTTGGCGATGAGCAGGTCTCCTTCGCTGTTTCCACGTTCAAAGCTGGGCTCCGGATTCATGCTCATAGTGATCATGCCTTCCTCGACCTGAGTGTTCAGATTCGCCTGTATTTCCTCTTGACTTTGCCGCTCCGGTCCCTGGTCCGAGACGGCATCACCCGGTCGGCTCAGATCGAATACCCGTCCAACCGGATCTCCCGCTGAGCAGCCCTTGCAAAAGTGCAGCAACAGCAGGATGATGATGACGATCACCGCCACCACGACGCCGATCCTCAGACCGGTATATTTTCTTTTCTTGTTCATCATGATCATAACTCCCTTTTGATATTTCTCCTTCTGCGGCGTCTGTTTCTTACGTCCATAAGAATATGGCCTTCAATGACGGATGCGTGTTCACGAATCTTGATGTGGCCGTCCCTCTCAGCGGCCTTTGCCCGCTCATAGCCGACATCAGACAGGAACATCCTGAGCCGCTCACCTTTGCCGCCCACCGGGGATTCCCAATCCAGCACATCATAGATGATCATGTGCCGGGTCTTGTCCATATATCGCTCAATGGCAAGCAGGTCGTGCCCTCTGATCACCACATCATTTTTCATTCGCAGACACCCGCCCGCGCTTCTTGATTGCCAGGACCCCATCAAGGGTCGTTGTCGTGATCCACAGGCGCTGTGCCATCGCAATGTCATTCTTTACGCCTTCCGATGTTTCTTCCCCACAGACGACCAGCACCTGTGCCCGGCAGAGGAAAGCCTTCGCCATCTCCTGCCCATCCTTATGCTCCCACGGGATCTCATCGTGAAGAAACAGCGGTAGGAACAGGATCGGGCAGATGGGAAAATACCCAACCTCATAGAGCGCACGGCAGTATTTCGCGGCGTTTTTCGCGTTTTCAACATGGTCATCGCCCCACGCGGCGGTGACGTAGACAAGGGGACGTTTCATAAACTAATTCCTTTCTCCCGATAATCGGGCGTGTTTTTGGGCACAAAAAAAAGCCAGTCAGATCAATGATCTACCGGCTGTGCCCTATGGACTTGAAAGATTCAATCGCGTTTTGCGCGGGGGACACTGTACTTATAATAAAATGCTTTAAACTGCTCAGCAGCCTGCTTGAAGGCTCCTATCGTTCCTGTCCGCGCTGGCGTTTTCGCTGCCATGCCTCCAGCAGCTTGAATATGGTACTCTCAATACGGGCGGGGGTATAGCTTTTAGGGAAGAACCCGCGCAGACGTTCTAAGGGAAGAATGATGTTTTCACGCTCGGGTTTCTTCTGCTCCATCATGATTTGCAGCATCGTATCCTCATTCAGTTCTCCGCTTTGACTGAGCCTCTTCATTCGCTGGGCCTGAGATACGGACGGCGTTGCTTGTTCGCTGTCCATTGTTTCTAACAGCAATCGCTGCTCCGCTTCTGTCAGATTCGCAAGCTGATAGGCAGGGGTAAGCGCGATTTTCCTGTCATCGACCAAGGTCATCAGCTCCGGCACCAGGTTGTTAAGGGATATGAAGTTGCGGATCGTATCGCCGCTGACCCCTTCAATGATTCCCACTTCATCATCGCTGCGGAAATGCGCCGAATTATTCGGCGCTTTTTCTGAAAGGGGATCGATCTCCGAAAGCTCCTTCCTCGGCCTTCCTGCCGAGCGCTTGATGGCCTCCATGCGCATCTTGTACGCCTTGGCTCTTTCTGAGGGCAGCACGTTTTCCCGCTGGGCGTTGGAATCCACAAGCTGTATCACGGCCTCGTTGTCGTTCAGCTCACGGACGATACAGGGGAGGGCGGACAGCCCCACCCGCTCCGAGGCCAGCTTCCTCCGATGCCCGGAAATGATTTCATAGCCGCCTTCGTCGCGCGGGCGAACGATGGCTGGAACGACCACGCCGCGCTCCCGGATGCTGTCTATTATGTCTTTCATGGCTTGATCCTCACGAATCCCATAGGGATGCTCGGGGAACGGATGAAGATCAGCTAACGGAATGGTCAGGTATTCTTCGGGCATAACTCTTCCACTTAAAATAGTCCTTTCTTGGTAATTGCAAAAAAGACGCCCATCGAGGCGTCTTTTCTGCGGCAAATCAGTTGGTGTCTTTTAATGATTGTAGATTATTAAGTACAGCTTTAATATGGCATAGGTACATCAAGGTGGGAGGCCGCCTCCATCTTGAAGCGGTCCATCGCGTCGCGGGCGTTGGGGATCGTGGACTTGTTCTTCGCCATTGCGTTTTCACTCCTTCTCGGTTGATTGGGTCTTGCAGTCGTAGTTTTACCCGCGTCGCTTTTTCTATGCTGTTAAAAAAAGACATTTTGCCCCCTGCTGCATTTTGCGGCAGGGGGCAAAACTGTATGGCTTTGATTTTTCGCTTACAGGGTGCTCATGAGCACGCGCTTGACCATGACCTTGGCGATCTGGACCTTGAAGCGGTTGTCCTCATAGGGCTCGGCGCCGTAAACGGCGGCCTCGCCGGCGGCCTCGGCCAGCTCCTCGGTGATGGCCTTGCCCTTCAGCAGAGCCTCGGCCTTCTTGGCGCGGATGGGCACAGGGGCCACGGCGTTCAGGCAGACGCGGGGCTCGTCGCCGCCCACGGCCACGGCCACGTTCACGATGGGAAAGTCGATGGCCTTGCGGTAGGCGAACTTGATGAAGGCGGTCTTCACGCCCGCCTTGGGAGCGGGAACGCGGATCTCGGTGATGATCTCGCCGGGCTTCAGAACGGTGCTGTTGGGGATCTTCACGGTGAAGAACTCGCCGATGGGAATCTCGCGCTCGGTGGTCACGACGGTGGCGTCCAGCGCGATGAGAGCGGGAGCCAGGTCGGAGGGATGCACGGCGTAGCAGGCGCAGGAGAAGCAGCGGCGGGCCTCCTCGGTGGCCTCCTCCAGGCTGGGCGTGAAGGAATCCTCCACGGTGAGGGAGCGCTCGGAGAGCGCCACCTCGCGCAGCTTGAGCTGGGTGAGGCGCTGGGGAGCGTCGTCGGCGGGACGGGTGAAGTGCAGCTCCGCCTTCACGACGGGCTCCGTGGTGCCGAGATAGCGGTTCATGCCGTTGGCGGCCTTGTGGCCGTTGGCAATGGCGCGGATGACGGTGCCCGGGCCGGTGGCGGCGTCACCGGCGGCGTAGATCCCCTCGCGGGAGGTCATGGAGTTGTCGTCGATGTCGATGAGGCCGCGGGGGCTCAGCTGCAGCTGGTACTTTTCATCCAGGAAGGAGAGGTCCACGGTCTGGCCGATAGCCATGAGGATGTGCTCGGCCTTCACGACGGTCTTCTCGTTCTCGTCGTACTGGGGATTGAAGCGGCCGCTGGCGTCGCGGACGGCGGTGCAGCGCTTGAGCTCCATGCCCTTGACCTGGCCGTTCTCCTCGATGACCTTGGACAGGCCCCAGGAGGGCATGATCACGACGCCCTCTTCCTCGGCGCGGGCGATCTCCTCGGGGGAGGCGGGCATGATCTCGCGGCTCTCCAGGCAGGCCATGGTGACGTTCTTCGCGCCCAGGCGCTTGGCGGTGATGGCCACGTCCATGGCCACGTTGCCGCCGCCGGTGACGATAACGTCGGAGCCGATCTTGCCGTCCATCCACTTCTCGACCTCAACCAGGAAGTCCAGGCCGAAGTTGGTGAGCTCCTCACCGGAGATACCGGCGACGGGGCGCTTCCAGGTACCGGTGGAATAGCAGACGCTGTCGTACTGCTTCTCCAGCTCCTCGGGCTTCACGTCCACGCCGACGCGCACGCCGGTCTTGAACTCGATGCCCATGCCCTCCAGGGCCTTGACGACCCGGCGGACGATGTCCTTGGGCAGACGGTAAGCGGGGATGGCGTGCATGAGCATGCCGCCCACCTCGTCCATCACGTCGTAGACCGTGACCTTGTTGCCGGCCTTGCGCAGATAGTAGGCCGCGGTGAGGCCCGCCGGGCCGCCGCCCACGACAGCGACGGACTTGCCGCTTTCGGCGGCGGGGGCCTTGTAGAACTTATCGGCGTGATCCAGGATGTAGTCGCCCAGGGTACGCTCGATGGAGTTGATGTAAACGGGCTCGGCCTCGGGGGCGCGGTTGCACTTGGTCTGGCAGGTGTGGGCGCAGACGCGGCCGGTGATCATGGGCAGGGGGTTGACCTTGAGGATGATCTCAGCGGCCCGGTCCCAGTCCCCGTGACGGATGGCGTTGTTGTAGCCGGGAATGTCCGTCCCGGCGGGGCACTCCTGGGAGCAGGTGTTCACATGGACCTGGGCGCCGCCGAAGATGGAGTGGAAGCGGTTCTGGCCCTGGAAGGCGAAGCACTCGTCGCCGCCCTTGCGCAGGCAGGGGAAGCGGTTCTCCTGCTTGCGGAAGTACCAGCAGCGGGGGAGCTGGGCGATGTTGCCGCCGATGGTGCCCATGTCCCGCAGGTGGGGGGAGGCCACGGCCTTGGCGGCCTGGGCCAGGGCGGTGTACTTTTCCTGCACGGCGCCGCAGGCGGCAATGTCCGCCAGGCGGGTCAGCGCGCCGATGTGGAGAACGCCGTCCTCCTCCTTGATGTAGTCAAGGCCCGGAATGGTCTTGATATTCACGACGGTCTCGGGATAATCGTCGGAGAGAATGTTGTCCTTTAAGGTGCCGAGCAGGTCGGTGCCGCCGGCGATCAGAGCAGCCTTGCCCTTGGAGAGCAGCTCGGAGGCTTCCTCAAGGGTCTTGGCATTTGTATGATAAAACGGATTCATATTTTCACCTTATGCCTTTCCTAACGCTTTGAGGATCTTGTCCGGCGTGGCGGGCGGGTCCACCCAAACGCCGATGGCGTTGTGGATGGCGATGATGAGGGCGTGGGTATTGGCCAGGGAGTGGCTGATACCGTTGGCGCCGTAAGCCGCGTTGCCGGAGCGGGTCTCCAGATACTTCGTGTCGACGGTGGGAACGTCCATGATCGTGGGCTTCTTGTAGTCGATCATATTGTTGTTCAGCTTCACGCCGGTCTTGGGGTCATAGACGTACTCCTCCAGCAACTGGCAGCCCTGGGAGAAGAACATGACCTGGTCGATCTGACTCTCGAAGGAGGTGGGGCGCAGGACCTTGCCGGGGTCGGTGACGGCGGTCATGCGCAGGATCTCCACCTCGCCGGTGTCGGTGTCCACGGCGACCTCGCAGAAGAGGGCGTTCATGGTGTCCAGCATCTTGCCCATGCCCATGGTCCACAGAGACGTGGGGGGTCTCCCGGAGAAGGTGGCGAAGATGTTCTCCGTGGTGGCCTCCTTGAGGGGCAGGCCCTGGCTGGGATCGGCCTTCAGGCAGACGCAGCCGTTGATGATATCCAGCTCATCCACGGTATGGCCCTTGAGGGGATTTTCCTTCTTGGGCATGCCGAAGGAGAACATGCTGGGAGGAGGCGGGTTGTTGGCCGCCTTGAGGGCGGATTCAAGGATCTTGCCCTTGAGGATGTTGGCGCATTCCTTCATGGCCCAGGAGGAGGCAGTGGAGCCGTCGGAGCCGCCGCCCACGGGGGTGAACTTCTCCCGGAAGTCGAAGTCGATATGCACGTCCTCATACTCCAGGCCCAGCTCCTCGGCGATGACCATGGCGTTGCACTCCACGGCGAAGATGCCGGTGCAGGGGCCCTGGGTGGGGAAGTGGACCTCGCCGTCCCGCAGCTCCAGCTTGCACTCGTAGCCGGAGAAGGCGTGGCGGGGGCACATCTGATAGCGGAAGCTGGCGCCGTGCATTCTGCCGTCGGGCAGCTTCTTGGTGCCGGCCTTATGCCACTGCCAGCCGGTGCGCCGGGTGCCCTCGGCGACGCAGGCCTCGAAGCTGGGCACGGGGCCCACGTCCTCCTGGGAGGCAGGGCCGTGCAGATTCTTGCGGGCCACGTCGATGGGGTCCATATCCAGCTCTTCGGCGATCAGATAAATGGCCATGGTGCCCGCGTCCCAGTTGAAGGGGCAGTGCTGGCCGGAAAGATACATCTTGCCGCTGTTGGTGTCCACAATCTCCATCTGCTGGCGGATGTTGAGGCACTTCAGCGTGTAGTAGGGGCCGTAGCCCTGGTCGCCCGCGGCGCCGAAGGAGGAGTTGCCGTAGACGCCGTTGTCCGCGATGGAGTAATCGTCCACGGCGGTGATGAGGCCGTCCTTCTTGAAGCCGACCTTCAGGTGCATGTAGCGCTTGTTCATGAGGAAGTCGAAGGTCTCCTCACGGGTGTTGGCGCAGCGGACCGGACGGCCCACGCGCTTGGCCAGCAGGGGGGTGATCTCCTGGCTCTTGCGCATGCCCCAGTCGCAGTACTTGCCGCCCTGGAACACGCCCACCTGGATGGTCTTCTCGTTGCTCATGCCGTACATGCGGCCCACGCTCTCGCGGCGCTGGACCGCGCCCTCGATGTGCAGGTCCGGCGTGTCGCCGTGATAGGGGTCCATCTCCCACCAGGCCACGGAGGAGGGGGGATTGGGCATATGGGAGGCAAAGATGGGCAGGGTCAGATCATACTCGATGATCTTGTCCGCTTCCGCGAAGCCCTGGTCGATGTCGCCCTGGATGGTGGTGGCGTAGGTCACGTTCTTGTTGCGGGGCTTGGGAGCCGGGCGGGAGAACATGTCGGGGACCTCCTCCACCTGGCGGATCTTGGGGGCGTCCTCCTTGCGGGCGTCCATGGGATCGATGGCGAAGCCGAGCTCCTCCCACTCGATATCCAGGGCGCGCAGGGCCTCCTCGCAGATATCCTCGTCCTCGGCGATGACGATGGCGCCGACCTCAGCGCCCTCCTGGTCGCCCCAGTTGTCCAGATAAGGACGGGTGGGGGGGCCGAAGGGGGACTGGCCCAGGGCCTTGATGTCCTCGTCCTCCCAGGTGACGATATCCACCACGCCGGGGATGGCCCGGGCGCGGGTGGTGTCCATGCTCTTGATCTTCGCGTTGGCGAAGGGGCAGCGGAGGAACTTCGCGAACAGCATGTTGGGCAGCGCGTAGTCGATGCCGAACTTGGCGACGCCGCTGGCAAGAGCATAGGAGAGCTTGCCGGGCAGATTATGCTTACCGACGACGCGGAAATTTTCTCTTTGTCCGTTGACGCCTGCTAAATCAGCCATTTGTCACCGCTCCTTCCTTCATTTTCTCAACGGCCTCCAGGATGGCCTGGGCGTGGCGCGGATAAGTGCCGCAGATACAGATGTTGCCTGCCAGCGCTTCCTTGATGTCTTCCTCCGTGGGGTTGGGGTTGTGGTCCAGCAGGTTCTTGGCGGAGACCACAAAGCCGGGGGTGCAGTAGCCGCACTGCATGGCGTCCCAGCGGCAGTAGGCGTCGATCAGAGGCTTCCACTTGGGGTCGGCCGCGATGCCCTCCACCGTCTGGATCTCGTGGCCCTCGCACTCCACCGCCAGCATCTGGCAGGAGAGCACGGCGCGCCCGTCCATGATGACGGTGCAGGAGCCGCAAACGCCCTTGTCGCACATGTGCTTCGCGCCCGTGAGACCCAGGCGGAACTGCAGCGTGCGCTTCAGCGTCCAGTGGGGCTCGATGAGCACCTCACAGTTTTTGCCGTTCAGCGTCAGCATTACGGTGACGGGGGGCACGGCGCCCACATGGTCGATCGCGTAGTGCTGCTTCAGGTCCGCGTAGCTGGCGAAGACCTTTTCACAGAGCGGACAGCGATACTCCGTCAGGACGGCAGGGATGGCGCCGATCAGGTCGGAGATCTTGGCTGTGGCCTCCTCCAGGGTAAAGGCGAGATCGGCTTTTGCTTCTGTCATTTTTTTCCCTCCTTAATGGCTCGGGAGCGTTTTGTGGGGTGCCGGGCATACGCTCCCTTTGTATACTTAGACTGCTATGCTTATATTAAGCCACGAAACGCTTTTTGTCAATCGTTTGCGCTTCGGAAATTGGAGGGAGAAGCGGCAGGTATAAGTAAAAGTTAGATTTTAGATTTTAGTTTTTAGTTTTGAGGGGACGGGGCGGATAAAAACAAAAAGGGGCTGCGGCCTTTGACACGGTCCCTTTTTCTTTCGGTCCGGGGCGGTCACGCCGTTCCGGCGCGGTGTCCGGCGATGCGGCGGTTTCGCGCGGCAACAGCCCGCATCAGCGCGGCATATTGCTCCGGGGCCGCGACGGGGTCAATAGGAGGATTATCCTCATCATAGACCTCAGGCAGCTCCCGCGCCGCCTCGATCATGGCGATTTCCTCAGCCGTCAGCTTCCTGCCCGGCTCCAATACGTAGCGAACTTCCTTGCCCATAGAGTGTTCCTCCCATCTCAGTTAATAGCGTCCGATTACGTTGTTGTTATATGCGTTTCTCTCCAGCCTCGTAGCAAGACGGGCGGAAATGATGCGGATATCGTTGTTTCCGGTATCTGCGTTCAATCTATCACAGTATACCACGGTCAGCACGTCGTGGACGAGACCGATCGTGCGATAACGGTCCTCATTCTCGCTGTGATCGGGGTCTGGGTATTCAAGCCGGAGATCATCGAGAAAAACCAATGCAGCCGTTTTGAAATCAATACCATGCTTGCGTAAATTGATCTGATTCTTATCCTCATCCCAAACGAATGAAAAAGGCTCGTATAAATAGTATTGATCCGGCATAAGACTCACCTTTTGCTTTTAGAATACCATGGATCAGCCAAAAGGTCAATGCGGAATCGGGCGACAGGAGAAGCGGCAGGTATAAGTAAAAGTTAGATTAAAGCGGCACGCTTCAGAATTTTCGGGGCCGGAGGAGTTTCTCCTCCGGCCCCGAAGGGGCTCACAGAAAATCCCGCACGTCGGCGGTGAGCTTCTGCTCCAGGCCGATCAGCCGCTTGGCTACGTCCTTGGAGTATTCCTCCGCCGCCGCATACTGATTCAGATAGCGGTTGAGGGATTTGACGCCCATGTTGCAGCCGTCGGTCATCAGGTCCGCGATGGTGCTGTCGGCGTTTTTCATGGCCAGCATCACGCTGCTTTTCACCCAGCTCATGCCCTGGGCGATGGGGCTGGGGTCCTTGCCCCGGTCCTGGAAGCGGTCCAGCCGCCCCCGGATCTCCCGGCCCAGCTCCTCGTGGGCCGTGCGGCAGCTCACCAACCGCCGCCGCAGCTCCTCCGCCTCCACGCTGTCCAGCACGTCGTTGATGGAGCTGACGCCCATTTTCACCCCCGCGTCGCACTCTCTGAGCAGCTTGACGGTATCTTCCTCGATCATGTGCCCATCTCCTTTCCGGGTAAAACCCGTTTTGGGTAGCATGCCCGGAAAGCAGAAAAAAATACCGCCCGCAAGGCGGACGGCATATGGTTTTTCAAATCAGCCTACCAGCGCCGCGTTTACCCGGCGCTCCACGGCCTCGTAGTCCTCATGCTTGGTCATGACGATCTCGGAGATCAGGATCTGCTTGGCGCTGCGCAGCATCTTGCGCTCCCCGGTGGAGAGGCCCTTCTCATTGTCCCGCTCCATAAGGCCCTTGATGACCCGGGCCACCTCCAGCAGGTCCCCGCTCTTGATGCGGAGCATGTTCTCCCGGTAGCGCTTGTTCCAGTTGGAGGTCATCTCCACCTCAATGCCGTTCATGGCGTCGATCAGCGCGTCGGCCTCGTCGGGGGAGATGAGGGGACGGATGCCGATCTCCTCGCTGTTGTCCACGGGGATCTTCATGTTCATGCCCCCCACGGGCAGGCGAAAAACGTAGTACTGCCGCACTACGCCCCCGATCTTCACACTCTCGATTCCGTCTATTGTTCCTGCCCCGTGCATGGGGTGCACGATGACCTCACCGATCTGATACATGACGCCTTCCTTCCCCGTTTGCCGAAAGAAACACTTTTCCACCAATAGTATACATGATTTTCCTTTTTCATGCAAGTGTTTTTTTGCCGGGGAGGGGTGGGACGGCGGCCTGAGCCCTATTTCTTCCGCTTGTGGGCGATGGGGTTGGCGCGGGCGGCCTCCCGCAGGCCCGTGTTTTCCACGTGGGTGTAGATCTGGGTGGTGTTCAGATTCTCGTGGCCCAGCACGTCCTGGAGGGTGCGCACGTCCACGCCGTTCTGCAGCATGAGGGTGGCGGCCGTGTGGCGCAGCTTGTGGGTGGAAAGATGGGCGGCGTCCAGCCCCGCCCGGAGCAGGTTCTTTTCCACCATTTTCTGCACGCCCCGCACGCTGATGCGGCAGAAATTGCGGGAAATGAAGAGGGCGTTCTTGTCCTCCGGGGCCAGCTTGTCCGCAATGGCCTCCCGCTCCAGCAGATAGTCGTCGATGCTCTCCCGCACCTCCGGGGTGATGAAGACCACCCGGTCCTTGTTCCCCTTGCCGTGGACCCGCACGGAGTCCTCGCTCACGTCCGTCAGATTCAGCCCCACCAGCTCCGAGACCCGCAGCCCACAGCTCAGAAACAGCAGGAGGATGCAGTAATCCCGGGTCTCGTAGGGGCCCTTTACCGCGTCCAGCAGCCGCTCCGCCTCGTCCTCATGGAGGAAGTGGGGGAGGCTCTTGCGCAGCTTGGGATTGTCCATGGCCTCGGCAGGGTTATGCTCCAGCAGGTGGACCGTCTTGCAGAGGTAGTTGTAGAAGGAGCGGATGGAGGAGAGCTTGCGGGCCCGGCTGTTGGCGCTGAGGCCGGGATTCGGGTCTCCCCGGGTCTTCAGCTTCTCGATGCCCTCCCGGTCATTGGACAGAAAGTCCAGGAAGTCCAGCAGGTCCGAGCCCGTGACGGAGCCCAGCAGCTCCAGCCCCACGTCCTTGATGGGAATTTCGTCAAAGGGCTGGTCCGGGGGCGTCAGGTCCCGCTCCTGCTTCAAAAAGCGCAGGAACATCCGCAGGTCCAGGTAATAGCTCTCCACCGTGCGGGAGGAGTGGTTGAGGATATTCAGATGATAGGAGAGGAAGTCCCGCAGCAGGCGGGGCGCCTCAGTTTTGTAATCAGCAGCCGTTGGTGAACACCTCCTTGCGCCTTGTAGGGACGGGGATGAATGGCGGAACAGCGAGCCGTAGGGGCGGCAATCTGCCGCCCGTTTGCCCATATGGGAGGGCAGTAGGGAGACAATTATGATGAGCGGATATTGGATAATTGAGGCGGCCTAAAATGCTGTTTTATTGAAGACAGCGCATCGTAGGGGCGGCAATCTGCCGCCTGTCGCACCGCTTTATGCAACATAATACTTATCCATGATCCATTTGACGGGGTTGTCCGAGATATACTGCCAAATGGCCTTATAGTCGGCGTCGCCGCGAATGATGTGATCGTGGTAGCCCTTTTGCCAGGGACTGTATCCGCATTTCATCGTAACGACACGCTTTAATTGCCCAACTATCCTGTCAATTGAGGGACTCTTATTGTCCGACGCATCGATCCGAAGCAAAAGGTGGACATGGTTGGGCATAATCACATAGTTTTCCGGAAAAACCTGAGGGTAATGTGCATGGATAGCCAAAACAGCCGTATTCAGAATAACGCCGCAGGGAGAGAGAATGATGGATGGCGTGTGAAAAGCGTCCTCAGGATCGGAAATGGAGGAGAGCATTTTTGCCTTATTTTTTGTACAGAACGTAATGAAATAGGCACCATTTGAGGAGTAGTCATAGCCCGGTAGCCTGTTCCTTTTGCGTGAGGGCCTACGGACTTGATCGGATTCCATGGCATTGATTCCTTTCCTCAGCACGCGGGCGGCAGATTGCCGCCCCTACAATCATTTTTTAAACGTCTCGGCGGTTTCGTAGACGGCCTTGGCGGGACCCTCGTTTTCGGAGGGGGGCGCGTAGAGAGGGCCGGTGAGGCCGAGGGCGTCGTACTTCGGCTTGTTGAACTCATAAATCCGGCTCTTGACGTAATAGGCGTAATCGTCGCTGACGGTGACGTAGGGATTCCAGCAGCCCGCCTCACCGAAGGCCCGCACGGTCTCGTCGATGGAGGCGCGCTTCTCCGCGTCCGTGGCGGCGGGGTTGATGAAGAGCCGGTCGTTGAAGCCGCCCACGAAGGTGAGCTTCCCCTTGTACTTTTTCAGCAGCTCCAGGGGCTGGTTGGGATTCTGCACCGGGTTCCAGGCGTCGATGCCCAGCTCGATGAAGTCGTCCAGGATGGGGACGATGTAGCCGCAGGAGTGGTGCTCGTAGATCATGCCCAACTCATGGCAGGCGTCCACGATTTTCTTCAAATTGGGCTTGAAAAGCTCCCGCCACAGGTCCGGATTGAAGAACATGGCCTTCTCGGTGCCGTAGTCGTCATGCATCACGATCTTGTCCGGCTTGTAGTACTTGGCGATCTTTTCCATGTACTTGATCTTGTGGTCTGCCAGGGCGGACATGAGGGCGAAGGACTCCTCCGGCTCCGCAATGAGGTTGCACAGGGCGTTTTCAAAGCCGCAGAGGGCGTCGAAGCGCTCCCACATGCCGTTGACGATGATGCAGCTGGAAATGCGGTTTTCCCGGTCCCAGTCCTTGGTGTCCTCGGCGGCGCCCTTCTCCCAGTCGTAGGACTCCACGTCCGGGAAGTGCAGAACCTCCCGCCATTCGGTGATGTCCTCCAGCACCACGGGGGCGCTCTCGTCGGGCATGGGGCCGGGCTGCCCCTCCAGCAGCAGCCACCAGGTGCCCCAGCCGTCCTGGGACCTGCCGATGCCGGTGGGCCCCTCCTCCAGGACCGAGGGGATACATACGTCGACGTCCGAGGGGCTGGGGATGAACCAGGGGTCCTGATGCCGGTAGGCTCTCAGTATATTTTCTCTGCGGGTGATCGTATCCATCGGGCATTCCTCCATGAAGATTGTTTAATAAAAATATTATAACATTATGTCCGGCCTTTGGCAAGGGGAGGGGAGCCTTTGGCAGGGCTCAAAAAAACGCAAAAAAACTTGCAGTCCTGCCGTTCTTTTGATACTTCCTTTGACTGCGCGCCTGCTATACTGAGGGCGAAAAGAAGAAAAAAACGAAGCCAATGGACAGAAGAATGCATTTAAGCGAAAATGACAGTCTGAAAAGCACAAATCCATATATTGCTTACAATTAGAAGGTTGACCCGGAACGCATTTTCGGAGTACAATAAGATGTTAAATAATGGGCGCAGAATGCCCGAAAGGAGGGAACAAGGTGAATCAGACCATTCTGGAACAGATCGAGGTTATGCTGCGGGACCGAAAGAGACGTCTGCGCCGCGTTTCCCTCCTGCTCTGCCTGGCGCTGCTGGTGAGCACGGGCACCATTTTCACCATGACGGCCCGGGGCCAGACCATGAACAACAAGGTCCGCGAGCTGGACTGCGCCTATACCCACTTCGCCGATGAGGTGCTCCACGTCCACAACGACGACTGCTATGACGAAAACGGCGCCCTTCTCTGCCCCTTGGCCGAGAGCCTTCCCCATGCCCACGGCGAGAGCTGCTGGGAGGACCGGCTGGAGCTGGTCTGCGGCCTGGAGGAGGACGGGGAGCATCTGCATGACGAAAGCTGCTATGAGCTGGTCCGTGTCCTGGCCTGCGGCCTGGAGGAGACCCACTTCCACAGCGATAGCTGCTATGACGAAAACGGCAGCCTGATCTGCGGCCTCAGAGGGGCCGTCTGGCACAGCCACACCGGGGAGTGCTTCACCGAGCGCGTGGAAAACGGCGAGGCGAGCGAGGAGACCCTCCGCGGCCTGGAGGGCCGGGACTATCCCGCCCAGGTTTTCGAGGCGGAGGCCGAGGGCGTGCGCGTCACGGTCCGTGCCGACGCCGGGGCCCTGCCACTGGGCACGACGATGGTCGTCACCCCCGTGGCGGCGGAGACGGTGCTGGACGCCGTGGCCGGGGCCGTGGAGGGACAGGTACGCGAGCTCCAGGCCCTGGACATCTGCTTTGTCAGCGAGGCGGGCGAGGAGCTTGAGCCCCTGATCCCCGTGCGCGTCAGCCTGGGCGCCCCCGTGGTGGCCGAGGCCGCCGCGGAGGAGAGCGAGGAGCTTGTGATCGTCCATGTGGACGACGCGGGCGAGGCCAGCGTTGTGGAGCAGACGCCTCCGCCTACCTTTGCGGAGCTGCCCGCCGAGGACGAGGTCATGTTTGAGACCGGCGGATTCTCCGTCTATGTCCTGGTAAAGACTGAGCAGATCACGAAAAAGGTCGTCACGGACGACGGCGAGACCTATACCGTCACCGTCAGCTACACCGCCGAAGCGGGTATCCCCGCGGACGCGGAGCTGAACGTGGCCGAGCTGAAGCCCGGCATGGCGGACTATGACGCCTATCTGGAGGCCAGCGAGGAGGCTCTGGGCTGGGAGAGCGGCAGCGCCGCCTACGCCCGCCTCTTCGACATCAGCCTGATGAAGGACGGCGCGGAGCTGCAGCCCGCGGAGGGCAGCCTCCTGCATGTGGTGATTCGCCTGGACGACAAGGCCGCGGACGCGGAGCCCAGCGTGGTCCACTTCGGCCAGGAGACCGAGGTCCTGGCGGCTGAGACCGGCGAGGATACCGTCTCCTTCGAGACCGGCGGCTTCTCCGTCTACGCCATCGTGGACGCCCCCGAGCCGGTGCAGACTCCGGAGCCCACAACCGTCGCTGACCTGACTGACCTGAGCGAGCACGCGGGTGAGGCGATCCTTCTTTCCGTGAAGTCCCCCTCCGCGTACTTCACCTCCGCTCTGAACAGCAATAACGCCTTCGTCACGAGTACGGACATTACCGCCGCGGCCGAATGGTACTTTGAGCCCGTTGCCGGCCAGGCAAACCGTTACCGGATCTATACGCTCATCAACGGCGTTCCTCAGTATATCAAGAACACCTCCGGAAACCTGGCCGGTCTGGTACAGAGCGGCGGCTCTGAGTTTGAGCTCAGCGAGGCCGGGGACGGTACGTTCTACGCGAAGCTCAGCGGAGCGAACAAATGGCTCCAGTACTCCAAGAGCGGCGGCGGCATCCGTTTCTGGACGGATAATAAAGACGCGGTCAACCCGAAGATCACCCTGACCCTCGCTTCCTCCATGTCCATGCCCAATGATCCTTACGGGCTGGACGGCAAGACCTTCGGCCTGGCCTATCACGACGACAGCGCCATTTCCGCCGCGGTGATGGCACAGAGCGCGGGCAGCACGAAGCTGGCCGTCCAGAGCACGCTCATGCAGCCGGACGTGCTGGATAACGAGGGCATCCTTCTGGTGGCGAAAAACAGCGACATTACGGATTGGACCTTTGAGAGCGTCGAAGAGGACAAGTATTACATCACCGCCACCGTGGACGGCGTGAAGAAGTACCTCACCATCAGCGGCAGCTCCGTCACCCTGGAGGAAACGCCGGACGCGACCAACTCCGTCATCCGCGCCATCCCCGGGACGGGGGCAAACAGCGGCAAGTGGCACTTTACCGTGAACGGCTACTCGCTGAACTACACGTCGAGCGGCTTCAACGCCGCGGTCGGCAGCAGCGGCAGCACCTGGCTGAACACCGTGGAGCGCTCCGTGCTGACGGACGAGGACTTCAAGCTCTATTACGCCCAGAAGGTCAGCGTCTCCGACGAGGAGAAGGTTTTCGATCAGGTCGTCAACGGAGACGGGGGTCCGATGAGAGAGCAGTCCCAGGTCGTGGTCTACACCCGCGTCTGGAACGAGGAGACCCTGCGTTACGAGTTCTATGCCGTGGACCATGACGGCAGCCTCATCCGCTGCTACGACGCGGGCGACCGCATCCAGTGGATCGGCAGCCGCGTGAACACCGCCGTGTGGACCTTTACCGAGTATCGCTATGAGGACGGGACCCCCAACTACTATTATGAGCTGCAGAACGCCCAGTACGGCAACTATATCGCCCCCCAGCTCGCGGACGGGCAGGTCATTTCCGACGCCGCCATCGGCATCAACCTCCCCGGTCGCCGGGACGGCTACAACTATACCAAGCTCGTGGCCTGGGACGACGTCAATTATCAGTACGTCGGCCTGAAGGTGGAAAACGGCCGCCTGGTGCCCTGCCCCCTGGAGGAGGCGGAGGACTTCTACTTTGCCCTTTCCAGCGTGGTCGACTCCGACCCGGCGGAGGAGCTGAGCACCGTTACCACCGTCGATAACATCGATTACGGCATCAGCATGAAGATGATCAACTTCGACAATTTACCCCTCAAGGACGGCCGGGACAAGGTGCAGACCGCCTTCTTCGGCGTGACAGACAACAACCAAATGGGCCTGCTTTCCACGAACCTCGGCGCGGACGGTTATCCCATGACCACCGCGGACAAAACCGGACACGCTGTCAGCCTGGCGCAGCTCTTTAATGAGATGCAGGACGTGAACCATCTCTTCCTCAAGTCCATCCACAACGAGAGCGGCTATTTTGAATACGACAGCACCCAGAACTTCGCCCATCTGGAGGACAACGGCAACTTTACGGTCTACGATCAGATCGCCGCCATCGGCACTGCCAGCGGCCCCACCCGTACCCACGGCCAGTTCATGCCCTATAACGAGCTGGTCCCCGGGCAGTTCGCCGTCGTTACCAACCAGACCGACGTAATGCGCAATCCTCTTCCGGATTCCGATCCCCGCAAGGGTGAAAGGCTCTATCTGATCCCCCAGGACGCCGCCGACTACTTCTTCGGCATGGAGCTCTCCGCCAGCTTTACCCAGACGCCCAACGGCCTGGACGACTGGGGCCACGACATCATCTTTGAGTTCTCCGGCGACGACGACTTCTGGCTCTATGTGGACGGCGAGCTGACGCTGGACCTGGGCGGCGTTCACTCCGCCTCTGAGGGCAGCGTGAATTTCCGCACCGGCGCCGTGACCTATAAGCGCTATGAAGGAAGCGCGTCGAACCCCAGGTATACGACCTACAACACCACCCTCCGTGAAATCTTCAAGCAGAATTATCTCGCCCGGGGCATGAGCGACGCCCAGGCGGAGGCCAAGCTGAACGAGCTCTTCGTTCTGAGCGACGAGGGCAACTACGTTTTCAGCGAGTTCACCCGGCACACCATGAAGATCTACTACATGGAGCGCGGCGCGGGCGCCTCCAATCTGCATATGCGCTTCAACCTGGCCTCCGTCAAACCCGGCACCGTTGTTCTCAGCAAGGAGGTCTCCGGCGCGGCTTCCCCCACCAGCGCGATGGCCGAGTTCCCCTACCAGGTTCATTATCTCATGCGGACGATGGAAAACGGTGAGTTCCTGACCGATCCTTCCTATATCCCCGCCGAGGGCGAGGAGCCCCATTATCTCACCACCGAGCATATCCTGGTTCCCGGTGAGAACGGCGTGACCGCCTACTACGCGGGCACTATCCGACCGGCGGACTTCCGCAGCGAATACACCGCGCCGGACGGCGTGACCTATCACAACGTCTTCATGCTCAAGCCCGGCGAGAAGATCGAGATCAAGTTCCCGGACAACGCCATGCAATACGCCGTCGTCGAGTGCGGCGTGAATCCCGATGTGTTTGACAGCGTCAGCGTGAACGGCGTCTCCGATGGTCTGGAGATCGGCACGGTCAATCCCGTGAGCAATGTGACCGATCCGGAGACCGGGGCCGCGGTGCCCTCCTATCACGATCCCGAGACCTCCGTGGTGGACACGGAGAGCGATTACGCTCCGACCAGCAACCGCCTGGACTACGGAGTTCCCTACATGATGGTCAACGAGCGCCCCCGCCTTGCCTATGACAACCACATCGACCCCGATGCCCTGCGGACCCTGACGCTGACGAAAAAGCTCTATGACAGGGACGGCGACACCATCCTCCACTATCCCGAGAGCGCGGACGATGTGAGCGAGACCGCGGACGATACCACCTTCTCCTTCCGCCTCTATCTGGGCAGCGAGAACGTGGGGGCCGATGAGGACCTGCCCGCCGCTAACCTGGTCAACTACTTCGTGAAGAACGCGGCGAACGAATATTGCGAGTGGAACGCGGCGCTTCAGCGCTTCCGTTCCCTGGGCAAGAGCGACTTTGACAGCCTGACGGACGCCGAAAAGACGCGCGCTACCTTTAAAACCTCCATGAACGGCTCCATCTCCAAGATCCCGGCGGGCTACAGCGTGGAGCTGCGCGACGTGATCGTTTCCTCCCAGTACATGGTGGAGGAGCGCTACGATGAGATCCCCAAGGGCTACACCCTCCGCATCACGGACGGTTACACCCGCCTGGATGGGGGCGAGCAGCCGCAGGGCAACACGGCCTACAGAGATACCGTCCAGAAGAACGAGGACCCGAAGGTCGAGGTCCGCAACCAGAAGGGCTGGGGCCTGACCTCCAACAAGGTCTGGACCGATAAGGACTTCATGGCCTCCCACGACCCCATTTACTTCGCGGTCTATGTGATGGACAACGGCGAGCTGAAGCTTCTTGAGGAGCTTGACCCGGATAACGGCAGCTCCGTGCGGCAGCTCGCGAACGGCGAGACCTCTGTTTACTACTTCTTTCTGAATCTGCTGGCGGGCAAGAGCTTCCAGGATTATTGCGTCCGCGAGGTCACGGTTGAGCCGCGGCCCGGCGAGACCCTGTCCGTGAACGCGGATACCGGCGTCGTCACCAATTACGCCACCGTCACGCCTGTGGGCGATACGCTGACGCTGAACGGGATCCATGTGGACGGCAGAACGGAGCAGAACGAGTACGAGGTCATTTATCGGGAAGGCATTCCCACCGGACGCAACGAGAACGTGCGCGAGGATACCGTCACGAACTCCCGTCCCGGCATCGAACTCTATAAGACCGACTGGAACGGCGATCCTCTCTCCGGCGCTGTCTTCACCCTCACGGGGCTGGCAGACACTTCGGGGAATCCCGTGACGCTGCCCAGCTACACCTCCGGCCAGGACGGCCTCGTCACTGTCGCCTATCTCCCCGAGGGAGTCTATACCCTCACGGAGATCGCGGCCCCCCAGGGCTATGTGGTCAACGACGCGCCCCTGACGATCACCGTAGCGGCGGACGGCAGCGTCAGCTTCGGCGGAGACGCTCTTTTCTCCGTCGATACCTCCGACACGCGGATGAAGGCCACCGTGCGCATTCAGAACATGAGCACCGGCTTCCGCGCGCGGAAAATCGATTCCCAGTCCCACGCCGGCCTCCGGGACGTCCACTTCGCCCTCTACAAGCAGGTGCAGGATACGAACGGCAATCTGGTAAAGGATTACCTGCCCATGACGGACTTCGAGAATCTGGTTACCGATGAGAACGGCCTGATCCCCAATGTGAATGAGGATCTGCCTGTCGGCACCTATTACCTGACGGAGATTACGCCTCCCAGCGGCTACGCGCCTCTCGGAGAGGACGTTTGCTTCACGCTCCACGCGGACGGCACAGTTACCGTCGAGGGGCACAGCGATTGGCTCAGCTATAACGACGAGAGCGGCTACCGCTCCTACATGCTGAATATCCCCAACGATCCGAAAAAGCAGCTCATCGTGGCGAAGGTCGATTCGATCACTGATCGGGCTCTGGCAAACGCATCCTTCGCCCTCTATCTGGCGGCGGATTATGACGACGCGGCCGGTCGGCCCAACGCTTCCGCCACCCCCGTGGCCTCCGGCGTCACCGACGGAGACGGCCTGCTGGATCTGGGCAGTCTGGCGCTGGGCGAGTACCGCCTGGTGGAGACCGCCGCCCCCGCGGGCTACAACCCCCTGAGCAGCGCCATTCATCTGAGCATTACGGCCACCGGCGTATCGGCTGTCCTGGGCGAGCAAAGCATGGGCATGGAGTATCACACGGCGGACGGCCATTGGCAGCTCAAGGTCCCCAACAGCTCCGGCTATGAGCTGCCCGCCACCGGCGGCAGCGGCACGGCCCTCT
>CAMVOG010000008.1 GCA_947169005.1 uncultured Clostridia bacterium
AAACGGGGTGTGGCGAAGTTTGGTATCGCGCTTGGTTCGGGACCAAGAGGCCGCGGGTTCGAATCCCGCCACTCCGACCAAAGGCTCGGGTTGCTCTTGCAGCCCGGGTTTTTGCTTATCCGAGGCAAGATGAACCCGCGGCCTCTTGGCGCGAAGCGCATTCAATCCGCCGCCGGGCGGCCACAGCGCCGTAGGCGCTGCGGCCGCGGGTTCGAATCCCGCCACTCCGACCAAAGCGAAAATCCTGTCGACGACAGTCGGCAGGATTTTCGCTTTGTATTCTTCATTTTTAAGCTTTCAGTATTCATTATTCATTTCTGCGTCAGGCTTTTCTAAATGAATACTGAAGACTTAAGACTGAAAAAAGAAAATTGTTGCGAGAACGAGCATTTTTCGATATAATATGGTCGATGATGATATGAAAGAGAATATACTGATAGACAAATCCGTGGACTTCGGCGCGCGAGTTGTGAAGCTGCACCGGTATCTTGTCAAGACGAAACACGAAGCAGTACTATCGAAGCAAATCTTGCGCAGCGGTACCTCGATCGGCGCGAATATCTACGAAGCGCAATACGGTAACAGCAAAGCGGATTTCATTGCAAAGCTCCACATTGCTCTGAAAGAGACTGCCGAAACAGAGTATTGGCTGCAAATCTTAAGAAAGTCTGATTATCTGGATGAGAATATGGCTGCATCTATGATGAATGATTGTCTGGAAATCAAACGGATTCTTATCGCTTCTATCATTACAGCGAAGGATAGCAAATAAAACCATTCTCTCTACGTGTGAAAAAGAGGAATCAGATGATAGAAATATTTGGTATGACCGCCGGTCATGCGTATTGGCAGAAAACCATTCATTTTGCGGAAACGTGCTCTTGGGGGGCGGGACCCTATTTAGCGAATGAAATGAGAAAGAGAGCCTTTCATGATTGGGAACGAGTGTTTTGTTCGGTCATCGATGGAAAAATTGCCGGTTTTTGTACATTCACAAAGCTGGATGAATTACCGGAATCCTATGGATATTCTCCGTTCATAGGATTTGTATTTGTTAGAGAGGAATACAGAGGAAATCGGCTTTCGGAACGAATGATCGAAGCAGTTGTAGAATATGCTGGACAAGTCGGATTTGAAAAGGTGTTTCTCATGAGCGGAGAAAAAGGACTATATGAAAAATATGGTTTTCACAAAATAGGAGATTTCCCAACCATTTTCAATACCATCGATCAGCTTTTTGAAAGATCTATTCCCAAATAATTGATTATCATTTACATGGGTACGAATCTTTCTTCCAAAAACGCAAATCCATCTTTTTCGTACCCCATAGACAAAAAAGCTCCGACTGCTTTTGCAGTCGGAGTTTTTTTGCTTATCCGAGGAAAAATGACTCTTGGGAGAATTGTCGCTCCTGCACCTATTTTTTCTGCAAGTCCAACTGCTGGCGGGCCACCAGCTCTGCAAAGAAGCCGTTACGGGCGATCAACTCATCGTAGGTGCCCTCCTCCGTGATCTGCCCCTTGTCCAGCACCAGAATACGGTCGCAGTTCTTGATCGTGCTCAGGCGGTGGGCAATGACGATGCGGGTGCATTTGAGCTTGTCCAGCGCCTCGGAGACCTGCTTCTGCGTCTTGTTGTCCAGGGCGCTCGTCGCCTCGTCAAACATCAGGATCTTCGGCTTCGGGGCCACGGCGCGGGCGATCATAAGCCGCTGCTTCTGTCCGCCGGAGATACCGCCCTGCCCCTCGGAAATAATGGTCTGCATACCCATGGGCATGGCGCGGATATCGTCCGCGATGCCGGCCAGCTCCGCCGCCTCCCAGGCCTCGTTCAAGCTGAGCTGAGGCGCGGAAATAACGATGTTGGAATAAATATCCCCCTGGAACAGGCTGCCCTCCTGGGTCACGGCGCCGATACGGCGGCGCAGGGAGCGCAGGTCCAGCTTGGCCATATCCTTGCCGTCATAGTAAATGGCGCCCTTTTCCGGGGTCTCAAAGCCCAGGAGCAGCCGCATGAGGGTGGATTTGCCGCAGCCTGTGGAGCCCACGATGGCCACATACTCCCCCGCCTTGATCTTAAGGCTTATGCCGTCCACCACATAGGGCATGGACTCGTTATAGCGAAAACAGACGTTGCTCAGCTCGATGGAGCCTGAAAGGCGCGTCACCATGGCCTTGCGCTCCGTTGACTCCGGCAGAGTCTTCAGAATAGGCTCGGCCATTTCCATAATGGGCTTGATCTGCGCTACGCTCAGCGCGATGCCGCTCAGTGCGGAAAAAGCCGCCGTCACGGAGCCGAAGGCCGCGTTGAAGGCCAGGTACTCCGAGGGCTGAACGCGGGACTGCACCGCGATATAATACAGCAGCATCGTCCCCGCCAGAGAGACCGCCGTAGTGATGACGCTGCTGACCTGGAGGAACAAGGGTGAATTATAGGTAAGCTCCGCGACCTCGGCATAGGAGGCGGCCCACTTGGCAAAGGCGCGCTTTTCCGCCCCGGCCAGCTTGATCTTCTGCACGCCGGTGATCAGCGCGAAGCTCAGGCCGGAGTCCTCCGCTTCATGCTCCATGGTCTGCCGGCTGATCTTCATCTGCATAAGCGAGGCGACCACGCTGAGACTGACGGAGACCACGACGATCAGCAGCGCCGGAACAACCAGAGCAGGCGCGAAGCGAAAAATCTGCGTAATGTACAAAAGGCTCATCAGCGAGCTGAGGCCCATGGAAAAGACATTGCCCAGCAGCAGCGCGCAAAGCCGATTCACCGACCCCAGACGGCTGGCCAGCTCACCGGAGGAATACTTGCGAAAGAAGCGCGGGGGCAGGTTCATAAGGCGGGCCATCAGCGCGGCCTCCACCGAGAGGGAGGTTTTGATCTGCAGCCGGCTCATGGCCAGGGAACGGACCGCGCCGATAAGCAGGCCGGACACCGTTACGCTGAGGATAAAGACCGCGGTACCCATGAGGATGGCATAATTGCCGCTCTCCAGCACAAAGCCGGTCAACGCCCGCGTCACCCGGGGCATGATCATCCCCACCAGCGTGGCAAAGAGCGTAAGCAGCAGAAGCAGCACATAGTCCGACACGCTCAGACAGTTTTTCAGATAGCCGATCAAATCCGGAATACCCAGTTCCCGCTGCGGCAAAGGCCGATAGAAGCAAACGGCGTCCTCCATAAACTGCCCCGCGTTGCTTTTGTTCAGCCGGACCCGCTTGCCCGTGGCCGGGTCTGTGAACCAGTAGCCCGAAAGGGGCCGGGGCAGCAGGGCCACGGCAAGGCCGTCCTCCTGCCGGAAGGCCAGAATGGGGCCGTAGGCGTCCTTATACCAGCCCTCCTCCAGCTTGATCATTCGCCGCATGATCCCGTGGGGGCGCAGGCAGTATTCCAGCTGTTCGTCCACACCCTTTACGTTGTCCGGGATATCCGCGGGCTTGAAGCGATAGTATTTCAGTATCTCGTCAATGGCCGCCTTGGAAATCAGGCGCTCGTCCTCCAGCAGACCCGCGTCCGTTTTCCCCAGGATCGAGGAGGCCATGCGGTAAATGGAATCCTCAAAAAGCTCCTGGTCGCTTTGCTTTCTCTGGCGGATCTGCTCATCGTACCAGCCCATTGCCCGCACCTCCTTCAGTCATTGGAAATGAGCTCCGTGTAAACGCCGCCCCGGGCGTAGAGCTCATCGTGCGTGCCGCGCTCCACCACCCTGCCCTTGTCGAGCACGATGATCTCGTCGCAGTCGCGGATAGTGGAAAGCCGATGGGCAATCACGATGCAGGTGATGCCGCGGTCCTTGACGGCCTTCACCAGCTCGTATTCCGTTTTGGCGTCCAGGGCACTCGTGGCCTCGTCCATGATGATAACGGAGGGGTCCTGCGCCAGCACCCGGGCGATCTCCAGGCGCTGCCGCTGGCCGCCGGAGAGGTCCCTGCCGCCCTCGGTCAGTCTGCCGTAAAAGCCGCCCTCCCGGGCCATGATGTCGTCATAGATCTGTGCGTCCCGGGCGGCCAGGATCATTTCAAAGTCCTCAATGGACTCGTCCCACATCTTGATGTTGTCCGCGATGGAGCCCTCAAAGAGCACGATATCCTGGTCAACTACCGCGACGGAGCTGGTGAACACCGTGCGGTCGATCTCCGAGATCGGCTTCCCGTCGAACAATATCTCCCCGCTCCAGGGCTGGTAAAGGCCGGATATAAGCTTGGAAAGGGTGGATTTACCGCAGCCCGAGGTCCCCACGAAAGCCACACGGCTGCCGGGGGCCATCTTCATGGAAAAGTTTTCGATCAGCGGCTCACTGAGGTGGGAATAGCCAAAGCTCACGTTTTTCAGCTCCAGCTCGCCCCGCAGCTTGGAATAATCCCAATCCTCCAGAATGGGATCATCCGAATAGACGGGGTCGGCAGGATATTCCATCACGTCCTCCACCCGCTCCATCTGGGTGCGCATCTCCTGTATGGTCTGCCCGGCGGAGATCAGCGTCATGGCCGGGGACATGAAGGCGCTCAGAAAGCCCTGGAAGGACAGGATCATACCGATGGTGAAGCGGCCCTGCATGGCAAGCCATACGCCGATGACCAGCACGGCGGAATTGGCGAACGAGCTGAACAGGGCGGGGATCATCCCCAGATAGGTGTTCGTTCGGATATACTTCGTATTCACGGCGTTGACAGAGGCCTGATACCCGGCCCATTTCTGAAAATAGCCGTTTTCTGCGCCGCTGGCCTTAATGGTCTCCACCATCTGGATGCCGGAGACCGTGGCGGCGGAGAGTCTGCCGCTGTCACGCTGCTGCACGCGGGTAAGGTTCACGCGCTTCGTGGATATGAAGCGGGAGACAAGCAGATTCAGCATAATGGTCAGGACGCCCAGGATGGTCAAAGACACGCTGTAGCGCAGCATGACCACCAGATAGACAACCATCATGACCGAATTAAGCAGCATGGGCGCGAGGGTATTGACCAGCGTCCCCGCGATGGCGGCGTTGGTGCCCTGCCGCTGGAGGATATCGCCGGCCATGCGCTGGGAATAGAACTCCATGGGCAGGCGCAGGATCTTCCACATATAGCCGCTGGAGCCGACGACCGCCATTTTGCCGTTGATCTTCAAGCTGTAGATGGTCTGCACCCAGGCCACCAGAAGCTGGGCCAGGCCGAGCAGCGCCATGATCCCCAGGAATGGGGTCAAAAGCTCCCGGTTTTCCCCGGTGAGAAGACGGTCCACAAAAAAGCGGGAAAAAACCGGGTTGACGACGCTGAAAAGGTAGCCGATGATTGCGGAGAGCGTCACAAAGGCCACCGCCGCACCCGCTCCCACAAGGCGCTTGCGGGCAAAGGCAAGAGTACTTTTCCGCTTTCCGCTGGGCTCAAAAGCCTCGCCCGGCGTAATTTGCAGGCAGATGCCCGTGAAGGAATGGTCAAACTCCTCCATGGTCACTCTGACCTCGCCCCGGGCAGGGTCGTTGAGATAGGCGTGGCTGCCTCTGAAACCCTTCAGCACGACGAAGTGGTTGAAATTCCAGTGAATGATGCAGGGATACTGCATTTTCTCCTTAATGGCGGAGAGCTCGCAGCGGAAGCCCCGGGCCTTGAAGCCGTAGCTCCGCGCGGCAAGGAGCATGTTCTTGGCGTTGGAGCCATCCCGGGAAACGCCGCAGTCCAGCCGCACCTGCTCCAGCGGCACCCATTTCCCGTAATAGGCCATCACCATGGCCAGGGACGCCGCGCCGCACTCCAGCGCCTCCATCTGCATGACCACAGGCACCTTCGCGCAGCCGCGGGTCACCGGCTGCTTGATTCTTTTCCGATCCATAGCGGCCCTCTCAATTAAACAGAAGCTGCAGGATCTGCGTCTGCCTGTAGCTTACCCGGGCGGCGTATTCCCCATCGCTCAGCGAGGTTTCCGCCCGGGCGAACACGGCCCCGTCCACGCCGCGGCCAACGCTGGTGATGGTGGAGCTGGTCTCCCCCACCGTAACGATCATGCCGGCCTCCACGTTTCTGGCCAGGGTCTCGTCGTCAAAGGTAACGGTCATCACGCCGCCTTCCACGGTGGCGCTGCCCTCGGCAAAGCTGCCGATATACGTAAAGGAGCTCCAGATCAGCAGGCCGACCAGCAGCACGACCACAGCGACCAGCAGGACCCACACAGCGGGGTTTGTCACACGCAGATAGTCGGTCAGCTGCTCCGGGGACTGGATGCGCTCCATGCTCGACTTCCGATAAAGAGAGGATCGTTCCATTATTGCTTCTCCTTCCATAACTGGAACAGGGCATATAAATTCATTTTCATTTTACAGTTTCATTCGCTGTTTTTCCATAAAGGGGAACAGATTGTTCCCTCCCCTGCCGTGTGATTCGTTTCGTTGAGCCGCCGTGAAGTCCGGAAGGGGCGGATTGCTCCGGGCGCTTGCGTTTTTCACAGGGTCGGGGTATAATCGAAAAAAAAAGAAAAACAAGGAAAGAGGTGCCTGCCATGATCCTGCCGGACGCGCTCGGGCAAAAAATACGCTCCCTGCGCGTGGAAAAGGGGCTCAGTCAGCAGCAGCTGGCGGACCTTATGTTCGTCACGCGCAAGACCGTCGGCAACTGGGAATCCGGCGCGCGGATGCCCGATGTGGCAACGCTCTCCCGGCTCGCCAAGCTGCTGGGGGTCCGGTCCTGCGAGCTGCTGGACGTACTGGCCGGCCCGGATACGCCGCCAAACATCATCCTTGTGGACGACGAGGCCGCTTTCCTCTTGGCCTCTCTCCACATTCTCAGCGATACGCTCCCCCATGCTGAGGCCTTCGGCTTTCAGACAGGACAGGAGGCGCTGGACTTCGCGGCGGGCGCCCGTATTGACGTGGCATTCCTGGACGTGAGGCTGGTCGGGGAAAGCGGCATTGAGCTGGCGAAAAAACTCATGGAGCTCAACCCGCGCATCAATATCATTTTCCTGACCGGCCATTCCGAATATATGGCGGACGCGCTGAGGCTTCATTGCAGCGGCTATCTGCTCAAGCCGCTTACGCCGGAAAAGATCCGGGAGGAGATCGCGCATCTGCGCTATGGCGTGCGGGGGCTGGACTCCTGATACAGTCCGTCCCCCATGACGTGTAAAGCACCCCATCCCTGTATGGCAGGATGGGGTGCTTTGGCATTCTCGTTCAGTACCCGGGCAAAACGGAGGACGCCCGCAAAACGCGGTTGCTCCCGCTTATTTCTTCGCCTCGCGGAGGACGCGCAGGGCCTCGATGATCGCGTCGTTCAGCTCGGGGATTTCCTTGCCGCCGTTGTCCTGGAGCCAGATGATGCGGGTGATCTGGCTGCCCACGTCGTAGCGGCAGCCGCTCAGACCCTTGACGCCGGCGATCTTCGCCTCAGTCTCCGGGCGCATCATGATCTCCACCAGGATATTATAGGCCTCCTGATGCTTGGTGTGGCCGAGAGCCTCCGCCACAGCCTTGACCTCGTCCATCTTCTTGCCGGTAGCGAGCTTCTCCAGCTTGGACCACTTCTTGGCCTCGATCAGCTTCGTATAATCTGCCATTTTCTACAATGCCTGCCTTTCAAGTGTTATGAAACAGTAATGTGTATAATACACCATCCGCACTGCCCCTGTCAACAAAAGAACGGAAAAATGTCAAAACATATTCCCAAACCGATTGCCGACAGAAAAAATCAATATTTTTCCCGATTTCTGTCACAAAAGCGGGCGCTTATGAGATATAATGGATAAGGGGGGATCATTGGATGAAAAATCGCAAATGGCTTTTTCCGCTCGCTGTCGTTCTGGTCGCGCTTGCGGCGGCATTGATACTGACCCTGTCTCTGCTGTTTTCTCATAACGGAGGGTTGTACGACTACGCGCTCACCCTTACGGACAAGTCCCTTTTCGTCTGTGGGGACGGAAGCCTCTGGGAACTGGAAACGGAGGGCAGCACCGCCCATTTTCTTTCCCCCGCCGGGCGGACGGCACCTGTCGGCGTGGAGCGCTCTGTCAGCGGCTCGGATGAGACACTGATAAGTTGTGAATACGGTCTTCGGCTGTATCGGGAGGAGCTTTTTATCCGTGCGGACGGCAGTCTCTGGCGGCTGACTGTCAACAGAAACGACGGAAGGGCGCGGGTGGTGCCCGTGCTTTTCGCCGAGGAGCCCATGGAGGCCGCGGAGCCGAAAAAAATCGCCATGCGGATCGAATCGGTAAACCGCGGCTTTGTGGAGGCCCTTCTCTGGCTTCCCGAGGAGTATGACGGCGCTTTGCCCGAGGCGCGGCTGGCCGTCTGCCTGGACGGAAGCTGGTACGCCTTTGATAAGCCTGTGCCTCTTGATCAGCTTCTTGGTCATCAGGAGGGCGGCGCGAACAGCACCTATCACCGTTTCTGGCTTCCCTTCGGCAGAGACGCAAGGCAGACCCCGGGCGTAGTCCCGGCGGGACGCTATCGGGTGGAGCTGTACCGGGAGGGCGAGCTGCTGCTCACCCGGGAATGCACGGTAGAGCGCGATGGGATCAACGTCCGTTTTGTCACCGCGCAGCTTACGAGGTAAGGATGGTGTGAAATGAGAAATCGCAAATGGATCGTGCCGCTCTGCGCCGGGGCGATCCTGGCCCTGGGCGCCATCGCCGCGGTATGGTTTCTCGGACAGCCCGTCGGGCACCTTAGCCTTTACGACTTCGTCCGCTCCCTGCCTGACGATGGCTATTACGTGGACCGAAGCGGCTTTGTCTGGCAGCTTTCCTATTCCGATGCAGGCAGCCGCTACGTCAAGAAAACAGCGGAACGAAGCGGGCGGGACATCAATACGCGCATCGACGGTCCGGATGAGGAACTGGCGACCTGGGAGTTTGCGCTGGTCTCCGGCGGGCTGCTTTGCCAGGACGGGAGCCTTTGGCACACGAACAGCGCAACGACAACGACCGGCGGCTCTTTACGGATAAGACCCTATTTGACGGAGGCTCCCGTACAGGAAGCCGTGGAAAACGACACGGTAAGCGTCGGCATTCTTTCCGTTTCTCGCGCAGGGAATCCCATTCGATCAAGCGATCGGGCCATCGTCAGCGCATCCTGCGTACTGCCCGAGGCCGTAGATTGGCAGACGGTAACGGCGCGCTCCGCTGTGCTTTTGGGGGGGATTTGGTTTCAAACAGGTGGGGAATGGCGCATGAAAGATTCGACTTCCATCAATTTCTGGCCGCTTCCGGCCCTCCCCGAAGCCGTGTCGCTCCCCAAAGGGCGCATCCCTGCGGGGCATTATCGGCTGGAGCTCTATACGGAGGGTGAGCCCCTGTATTTTCTGCCCTATCGGATCAGCTGGGAGGGCACCGTCATCACCTTGACTGAGGAGGGGAACGCATGAAAAACCGCAAATGGATCGTACCGCTCTGCGCCGGGGTGATCCTGGCCCTGGGCGCCATCGCCGCGGCGCTGATCCCGCGGCTGACGATGGTGAGGCTTGTGGACTATGCCCGCTCTCTGCCCGACGACAGTTGGCTTGTGGGGCGCAATGGCATAATCTACCGTGTTGACCCGGACCGCTTCGCGCCAGACGCCCTGGGCGTGCGAAAGGGCGGATACACGGACTCCCACGTGAATACGGATATCCGCTCCGCCGGTGAACAACTGAGCATGGAGGAATTCACCCTGCTCAGCGGCGGCCTGCTGCGGCAGGACGGAACGAGCTGGCGGACCGTCAGGATACCTTCCCATCCCACCGTGGAATGGGTCTCTCCTTATCTGCTCCCTGCCCCGGTCCAGGATACGATTCGGGCAGAAGGGGCCAAGGCGGAGCTGACCGATATCGACGCCCATATCTCAATCGGGATCGAGGGGGGCAGGTTTTTGGAAGGGGTCACGCTTACGGCTGCCTTTACGCTGCCGGAGGGCGTGAAGGCCGAGGATTTGACCTTTTGGCGCTCGGTTTATCTATGCGGGAGCTGGTACCGGGTGGAGGAGGCCCTTGAGGTGGAGAACCCATTGGCCTTTCCGTTCTATCTGCTGCCCTATTCTTACTTCATGTTCAACGTCATGCCCCCCGACGGGCTTTACCGCCTGGAGCTGTGGCTGGGGGACGAGCCCCTGCATTTCCAGCCCTTCCGCTTCGCACGGAATGGAAACGAGATCTCCGCCGACGAGGTTGACTGAGGAGGGGAACGCATGAAAAAAGGCAAATGGATAGTCTCTCTTTGCGCCGGGGTGATCCTGGCCCTGGGTGCCATCGCCGCGGCGTTGATCCCGCGGCTGACGATGGTGAGGCTCGTGGACTATGCCCGTTCCCTGCCCGACGACAGTTGGTTTGTGGATGGTTACGGCAATCTCTACCGTGTGGACCCGGACCGCTTCGCGCCCGACGCCCTGGGCGTGCGAAAGGACGGATACGTGGAAGCCCACGTGAATACGGATATTCGCCCCAGCGGTGAACAGCTGAGCATGGAGGAATTCACCCTGCTCAGCGGCGGCCTGCTGCGGCAGGACGGAACGAGCTGGCGGCGGACAAGTGTGCTGCCCTCCGGCCTATGCTGGGTCAAGCCTTTTCTGACGGAAAGCCCCGCGCAGGAAACCGTACGGGCCCAGGATGCAAAGGTCGAACTGACGGATATCCGTGCCGATGTGGAATACCCTATTGATGGGGGCAAATCTTTTGAAGGCGAACTTTCGGGCGTCTATATCACAGTCGCCCTTATTCTGCCCGATGGTGTGGAGGCCGAGAAGCTGACGGTTTGGCGCTCCGTGAAGCTGGATGGGCGCTGGTATCGCCTGGAGGAGAAGTTGGCGGTCAGTGACGCGGAAAGCTATGTTTTTCTGCTCTCCCCCATCTATAGGGTCATGCCTCCCAATGGTCTTTACCGCCTGGAGCTGTGGTGTGGGGACGAGCCCCTGCACTTCCAGCCCTTCCGCTTCACACGGAATGGAAACGAGATCTCCGCCGACGAGGTGAACTGAGGAGGATTTATGAAGAAACGGCTTTTGTTCATCGTCTTGCCCATCGCGGCGCTGATCGCCGCGGGGCTCGCGCTCTTCCTCAGCAGCCGCCCCTCCCTGTACGATTACGCCCGCACCCTGCCCGAGAGCTGCTTCGTGGACGGGGATGGGACCGTTTGGGTGTGCAAATCAGCGCATGAGCGGAAGGAATGCCTCGTCTACTGGGAAAATGCCCGCGCCGTTCCCTTTTGGGTGCGGAAGGGCGATTTCCCGAAGGACGAGGACATGACGACCTGGGATTTCGCCCGGGCCATGGGTGAGACGGTCATGCTGTGTGCGGACGGGAGCCTTTGGCGGATCATGTGGGACACGGGTGGGACCCGCTTTCTGCGCCGGAGCTATGAGCCGGTGGAGCTGCCGCCCGCCGAGGGCGGCGAGGAGTACGCGCTGCGTCTGAAGGGCCTCAGCGGCGAGCTGCCGACCCGCTTTTCTCTGCATTACGACGTGAAGCTGCCGGAGGGTCAGACCACTGAAAACTTACGGGCCGCTCTTTCCGTGGAGCTGAGCGGGAGCTGGTATTTCGTCTGTGAGGGTGAATTTTATCTGATCTTCCCCGGCGACGATCCACAGCCGGGCGAAGCTGACACGCTGCTCTTCACCTTTTTGGACAGCACGACCACCCTCGGCAGAACAATGGGCGCCGTTCCCCGCTTCGTTCCCGCCGGGAACTACCGGGTGGAGCTGTACGAGGGAGACGGACTGCTGCGGACCTGGCCCCTCACGATCACGCGGGATGGTTACAGGTACACGCTGGAGGATAAGGAGGAAGTGGGATGAGGAAAGGCAAATGGCTCGTCCCCCTCTGCGTGGTGCTGTTTTTCGCCCTTGCAGCGGCTATGCTCCTGCTTCTGCCCCGCTCGCCACTGCTCTCCCTTTACGACTACGCCCGTTCACTGCCGGACGAAAGCTATTTCGTGGACCGGGAGGGCGTCGTCTGGCAGCTTTCCCGGTCCGGGACGGACCGCCGCTATATCAAGCGGACGGAGGAACGGAGCGGACGAGGCTTCAGCACACACATCGGTACCGCGGATGAGGAGCTGTGCGCCTGGGAATTTGCACTGGTCAGCGGCGGGCTGCTCTGCCGGGACGGGAGCTTCTGGTATACGCGCAGCGCGTCAACGACAAGCGGCAGCGCCCTGCGGATCAAGCCCTATCTGATAGAAGCCCCCGTACAGGAAGCCGTGGATAACGACGCAGTAAGCGTCAGCTTCCTTTCCATCGCCCGCGTAGGTTATCCCTATTCGCTTAGTAACTGGCCGGAGGTCAGCGCCTCCTGTACGCTGCCCGAGGGCGTGGATTGGGAAACGGTGACGGCCCGCTCCGCCGTTCTGCTGGAGGGGACCTGGTATCAAACGGGGGAGGAAAAACGCATGAAAAGTCCGGACTCCCTCAGCTTTATGCCGCTGCCCGCCCTTCCCAGGGCCACGGGACTGCCAATCGGGCGCATCCCCGCCGGGCATTACCGGCTGGAGCTGTACGCTGACGGCGAGCCCCTGTGCTTTCTGCCCTATCGGATCACCTGGGAGGGCACCGTGATCACGCTGACTGAGGAATAAGGAGGGGGGAACTATGAAAAAAGGAAAATGGATCGTCCCGGTTTGCGCCGGGCTGATTCTGGCATTGGGCGTTGCCGCTGTTCTGATTTTCAGTCGGGCCGGGCGCGTCAGCCTCTACGACTACGCCCGTTCCCTGCCGGATGAAAGCTATTTCGTGAGCGGCGGAGGCCTGGTCTACCAGGCGGAGGAAAGCGCAGAAGGCGAAGTCCTGGTCCACCCCACGGAGCAGCGGGCAGGACCGGAGGTGCAGCTCCCGATCAACACGCCGGACGAGCAGCTATCCCTGTGGGAAGCCGCTCTCAGGATCGGCGGCGGCAACGTCTTGCTGCGGCAGGATGGGAGCCTGTGGCTGGCAGAATGTTATTATATTACCGAGGAGCCCGTCGTCTGGCATTACCTTCTTGCGCCGTTTTTTTCCGAGCGCCCCGAAGAACTCCCTCCCATAGAGAACGAATTGACGCTGGACGAGCTGCAGCTGCGGCGCAACGTGTTATCCGCCACAGTCAGCCCGGAGCCAGACAGTCACGACGGCCTGAGCTGGGTCCTTAGTGCCCGCTGCGACGAAAAGTGGCGTCAGGTTAGTTGTGGCCGCAGCCAAGCCGCCACGGTTGAAAACGGCGGTGAAGCTGGTTGTATGCTCTGGATCTGCTTTGCGGGCTACGACGGTCTGTTTGGCGTCGGCGAATGGCGGGAGCGGCGTCAGCTCCAAAACGTCTTCCCCGCGGATACCGGCGTTCTTCGCGGTGGCGTGGACAGCTACGCCGTTCCGGCCGGTCTGTACCGGCTGGAGATCTACGAGGGTAAGACGCTGCGCTATGTGCAGGAAATGCGCATGGACTGGAAGGACGGAGGGCTTGTCCTCACGGGAGAGTGAAGGATAAACCGGTCGAAAGGGGCTGTTGCAAGTGGTTTTTGCAACAGCCCCTTTTTATGTGGAAAACTCCCGTATGAGCAGAGCGGCCCCGGCGATCAGCAGGGCCCAGCCCAGGCGGATAGTCAGTATCAGCGTGAGACCGCCCAACAGCAGGCAGAGTGCCGTGACGACGGAAAGTGCGCGGGAAAGGCGCTCCGCCCGCTCCCGGTCCAGCCTGTCCAGGAGAAGGGCGCGCAGGAGCCTCCCCCCGTCCAGCGTGGAGGCAGGCAGGAGGTTAAAGGCCGTCAGCAGGGCGCTGAGGCCCGCCAACACCTCCAGCCCCAAGGCCCCCGCCGCTGCCGCCATCAGTGCCCCGGCCAGAGGGCCCGCCGCAGCCACGAGGGCCTCCCGCCCATAGGAGAGAGCGCCCGCCGGGTAACAGAGCAGGGCCCCGGTCAGCTCCAGCCGCAGCAGCGTGGGGCGGACGCCGAGGAGCCGCAGGGCGGCATAGTGGCCCAGCTCATGGACCAGCGCCGCAAAGAGAGCCACGGTGAAAAGGCCCTGCCGGTCAAAGAAATACACCAGGGCGGCGGCCAGGACGAGGCCGGGGCCAAGCTCCAACCGGGCGGTCCGCTTCAAGGCAGGCAGGGGGCCGGGTCCACGTAGGCCCCGTCCTTCATCAGCTCAAAGTGCAGATTGGGGCCCGTGGCGGTGCCCGTCTGCCCCACGGCGGCGATCACGTCCCCGCGGGTCACCCGGTCCCCGGCCTCACAATACAGCTCGCTGCAATGGAAATACTGGCTCACCCAGCCCTCTCCGTGGGAGAGGACCAAATAGTTTCCCGCCGTCTCGCTGCTGCCTGAAACCAGCACCTCCCCGTCCGCAAAGGCGTAGACCGGGGCTCCCTCCGGGGCGGCAAAGTCAAGGCCGTAATGAAAGCGAGTGTCTTCCGTGACGGGGTGGACCCGCCAGCCGAAGGCTGAGCCGATCTCCGCCTCCGCTGGGCGGCAGACGGGAAAGGGCGGCGTCTCCCCCGCCGTGCTCACGTTCTCGGGAAGGTCCGGCTCCGGGGCGATGGGCAGCTCCGGCACTTCCTCAACCGCCAAAACGGGCCGGGCGGGGCTCTCATACCGCAGCAGCGTGACGGTGCGCAGGGCGTCCTCCGCCGCGCCGCTGGGCTCAAAGCCGGGGGCCAGCCGCGCCTCCGGTACGGGGACGGGCTCTGGCTCCGAGCCAGGCGCGGAAACGGGGACCGGCGCTGCCTCCTCCCCCGCTTCCCCGCTGCCCAGGGTGCGGATCACGGCCACGGTTTCCCCCAGGGTGTTCTCGCCGGAGACGAAGCTGCCCACGGCGGCAAAGACCGCCTGGTAGTCCAGGTCCCCGTCGATGCGGCGCAGGACCTCCCCGCCCAGCTCCGCCGCCGTCTCCGGGGCAAAGGTTTTGAGGCAGAAGGCCGCCGCGAAGATCAACAGACAGACCCCCAGCCGCAGGCCGCCGCTGCTCTCCTTTTCCCGCGGCCGGGACTCTCCCCGCCGCAGCTTGTGTTCGATCCTGTCCATCCCGCTCGCCTCCTTTTTGTGCCAGTATATGCGGGCGGCGGGCAAATCATGTAAGCTGAGTGCTGTGTACTATGTACTGAGCACTGAATAAAACAGTAGACAGAACGGCAAAAACTGTATATAATAATGACGAGCCATAAATGGCTCGTCATATTTATGTCGTTTTTCTCGCCGCAAAAGCGGCAACCGAAAAACACGACATCTCGCAAACGTCAAAATTCTTCCGGCGTTTGCGAGAATTATGCAGACGAAAACGCCTGCTGGAAAAGGATCGGAAATCGGAATGGTTTTTTCAAGTCTGGTTTTTCTCTTCGTCTATCTGCCCATCGTGCTGATCGTCTATTATTTAGTGCCCTCCAGGTGGCGAAATCTTTGGCTTTTTGTCGTCAACCTGGTCTTTTACGGCTGGGGAGAGCCGGTGTATCTGCTGCTGATGCTCTTCTCCATCCTCATCAACTACATAGCCGGGCTCCTGGTGGGCCGCTGGCGGGAGGAACAGCGTAGCAAAGCCAGGGCGGCGCTGATCGTGAACACGGTGCTGAATCTGGGGCTTCTGATGTTCTTCAAATACTTTGACTTCCTGGCGGCAAACCTGGGACAGTTCCCCTTTCTCAGCTTCATCCATCCCCTGGGCATCTCCCTCCCCATCGGCATTTCCTTCTACACCTTTCAGAGCATGTCCTATCCCATCGACGTGTACCGGGGCGACACCCGCTCCCAGCGGAGCTTCATCAAGTTCGGCACCTTCGTGGCCCTCTTCCCCCAGCTCATCGCGGGTCCCATCGTCCGCTACAAGGACGTGGCCGCCCAGCTGGAGGAGCGGCACGTGGGCCTGGACTGCTTTGCCCTGGGCATTCGCCGCTTTATCGTGGGCCTGGGGAAAAAGGTACTGCTGGCCAACAGCATCGGCATGCTGTGGGACGTATACAGCGCCATGCCCGTCGCGGAGCTGACCACAGCCGGGGCATGGCTGGGCGTTATCGCCTTCTCCTTTCAGATCTACTTTGACTTCTCCGCCTATTCGGATATGGCCATCGGACTGGGCCATATGCTGGGCTTTGACTTCCTGGAAAACTTCGACTATCCCTATATTTCCAAAAGCATCACGGAGTTCTGGCGGCGCTGGCATATCTCCCTGGGCACCTGGTTTCGGGACTACGTGTACATCCCCCTGGGCGGCAACCGCAAGGGGCTGGTGAGGCAGTTCATCAACATACTGGTGGTCTGGGCGCTGACGGGCATCTGGCACGGGGCAAGCTGGAACTTCCTGCTCTGGGGCCTCTATTACGCCGCCCTGCTGATGATCGAAAAGGCTTTCCTGCTGAAAAAACTCAACAAGGCGCCGCCGCTGATCTCCCACCTTTACACGCTCTTCTTCGTGGTGGTGGGCTGGGCCCTCTTCGCCATCGACGATTTCACTCACCTGGGACCTTATCTCGGGGTGATGTTCGGCGTCGGCGGGGCCGGGGCCGCCTCCTCCCAGGTGCTGTATTATCTGCGGGACTACGGGCCGATGCTGGTGATCCTGATTTTCGCCTCCCTGCCCGTGGGCAAAAAGCTCTTCCTGCGGCTGCCGGAAAAAACGCTGAACGTGCTGATCCCGGTGCTGATCCTTGTGGTACTGTTCCTCTCCACGGCCTATCTGGTGGACAGCACCTATAATCCCTTCCTCTATTTCCGATTTTAGGAGGCGGCGACGTGAAAAAGAAAAGCGATCTCATCCAGGCCGTCGTGTTCAGCCTTTTCATCCTTGCCTTTGCGCTGGCCTTTATTCTTTTGCCGGACCGGGATTTTTCCGAGCAGGAAAATCGCTACCTCACCAAGGCCCCGGCCTTTTCCCTCTCCTCTCTGTTTTCCGGGGAGTTCACCCAGCGCTTTGAAAGCTATTCCAGCGACCAGTTCCCCTTGCGGGACCTATGGATCGGCGTGAAATCCTCTGTGGAGCGGGCCCTGGGCAAGACGGAAAACAACGGCGTCTATTTCTGCTCCAAGGACACCCTTATTACTCGCTTTGAGGAGCCCAATGAGAACCTGCTGGAAATCAACCTGGCGGCGGTAAACGACCTTGCGGAGAAGACGGAGGCGCAGGTTTACCTCTCGCTGATCCCCGGCGCGGTAAGCATCTGGGCAGACCGCCTGCCCGCCAACGCCCCCAACGCGGATCAGAAGGCGCTGATCGAGCGCATTTACGGCGCGGTAAACGCTGAAACGGTGGACGTATACGGCACTTTGGCCGCCCACGCGGAGGAGGATATCTTCTACCGCACGGACCATCACTGGACCACTTTGGGCGCCTATTACGGCTATACCGCCCTGGCGGAGGCCATGGGGCTAACGCCCGCACCGAAGGATAGCTTCTCCCCCAGGGTAGAGACCGAGAGCTTTTACGGCACGGTCTATTCCTCCTCCGGCGTGCGCTGGGTGCGGCCGGACCGCATCGAGACCTGGGTCTCCGATGAGGGCGTCACCGTGACGAATTACAACGACGGCACGGCCCGCCCCGGCGTAGTTTATGACCGGTCCAAGCTGGAAACGAAGGACAAGTATGCCATGTTCTTCGGCGGCAATACGCCCCTGCTGACCATCGAAACCGGGGCCCCCGGCAAGCCCCGCCTCCTGCTGCTGCGGGATTCCTATTCCGACAGCGAGCTTCCCTTCCTTTTCAACGATTTCTCCGAGATCCATGTGGTGGATCTGCGCTATTTTAAGCAGAGCGTGCTGGGCTATATCCGGGACCATGCCATCGACACGGTGCTCATCAATTATTCCCTTGCCAACTTCACCAGCGACAACACGGTCTTTATGATGGGCCGCTGAGCCGCGAAAGAAACAGAGGTGTTTTCCATGAACGCAAAAGAATTTCTGCTGAACAAAAAGGACCTGACCACTCCCCTGCGGGCCGCTCTGGCGGCGCTGCTGGCGCTGATCACGGCCTTCACCGCCCTGCCGCCGATCGCCGGGCTGGTGCTGTGTCTGATCGGCTTTCTGCTGGCGGGTTATGAGCTGCCCCTGGCCTGGTGGAAGGATATCCGGGCCAAAAAGCCCTTGACGGAAAACCTGCTGATGCTGCTGGCCGCCCTGGCCTGCTTCCTGGCCGGCCGTTACCCGGAGGCCGTGCTGTCCGCGATCCTCTTCTGCGCCGCCCGCTTCGTCGCCGGGCGGATCACGGCACGGGCGGACCGGGCCTTTGCGGAAAAGGGCGCCGCCTATGATGAAAGCAAAGCAGCCCAGATTCCGGATATGGCGGAGGGTCTTCTTCGCTTCTATGTGCCCGGCGTCTGCCTGGTGGCCGTGCTGCTGGCCGTGATCCCTCAGCTTTTCGGAGGCCCCGCTTCCGAGTGGCTGAGCGTTTCCGCCGCCATTCTCTTTGCTCTCTGCCCCTGCGCACCCCTCCTGGCGATCCATGCCGCTTACCACCGCGCGGCAGGGCTTTCTGCGGAGATGGGCGCAATAGTGAGCTCCGAGGAGGCTGCCGAGCGGCTTGCCGGAGTCAACACCGTGGTTTTTGAGCATCTTCCCAAGGACGGGAGCTATCTGCGCGTGGCGGAGCTCCGCCCTGCGGAGGGGCTGACGGCGGAGAATCTGCTGATGCTGGCCTCCCTGCCCCTCAGCATGGAAGAAACGGAAGAGGCAGCCGCTGTATTGGCTGCCTTCGGGCAGGAGCCGGACAAGGCCTCCATCGCCATGGGCGACACCCGCCCCGGCCTGGGCACCGTGGTACACACCAAGGGCGTTTACATCAGCGCGGGGAATCTGCGGATGATGGAGCGGCTGGGTCTCAAGGAGGCGGCGGAGGCAAACGGCGGCGAGGACGCCATCCACGTGGCGGTGGTCAACCGCTACGCGGGCAGCATCCTGTTGGAGCGGGTCACTCAGAGCGCCGCAAACGATCCGGTACACTCGGTGGCGCTGCTGGAGCTGAATCGACTGGTCCTTTTTGCCGACGCAGGGGAAGACAAGCCCGCTCATCCGGGTATCGACGAAGTGCTCACTCCCTTCGGCTCTGAGGAAAAGGCCCTGGCGATGGAAAAGCTGCTGGCTGAGACCTTCTCCGACGAGACGCTGCTGTATTACGGCCCGGACCCCGCCATGCAGAAGCAGGCGGACATCGGCGTCGCCCCGCGTGGGGCGGAGCGGGCCGGCTGCGCCTGGGTGGATACGGACAAGCCGGAGGCTCTGGCCTGGCTGATCCTTCAGGGGAAGAAGGCCAAGTCCGTCTCCTGGGAGGGCCTCATGCTGGTGCTCGGCTTGAAGCTGGTCCTTCTGATCGGCACGCTGGCGGGGATCCTGCCCCTCTGGACCGCGGTCCTGGCGGACTCCGGCATGGCTTTGCTGGCCGCCTGCAACGCCCTGCGGCTGAAATGAGCAAGATATAAAAAGAGCCTGCCCCATGTGAGGCAGGCTTTTTTATATCTCTCTGTGCTTGACCTTCAGGCGGTTTGCGGCGCGGGCCAGCTCCGATTGGGTCAGGCGGTATTCGGCGTAGGACTGCTTTTGCAGCAGGGCCTCCCGCGCCGCGACAAGGGCGCGGCGGGCTCTGTTCTCGTCGATCTCCTCCGGGCGTTCCACCGTATCGGCCAGCACAAGGACCTCGCCCTTCTCCACCTTGACCATGCCCGCCCCCACGGCGGCGATGCGCTCCTCTCCCTCGGGAGTGGTGAAGCGCAGAAGGCCGGGAACGATGGCCGCGATGATATCATAATGCATGGCGAGGATGCCGTATTCCCCGTCCTCCAGCGGCACGGTGACGGCGCTGCACTCCCCCTCATAGAAGGGGCGCTCGGCGGCCAGGATGCGCAGGCGGAAGAGCTTGCTCATTTGCCCTCCTCCTTCAGACGGGCGGCCTTGGCGCGCGCGTCGTCGATGGTCCCCACGTTGAAGAAAGCGGCCTCGGGATATTGGTCCACGTCCCCGCCCACGATGGCCTGGAAGCCGTGGATCGTGTCCTTCAGCGGCACGTAGACGCCGGGGACGCCCGTGAACTTTTCCGCCACGGAGAAGGGCTGGGACAGGAAGCGCTGGAGCTTTCTGGCCCGATAGACCGTCAGCTTGTCATTTTCGCTCAGCTCCTCCATGCCCAGGATGGCGATGATGTCCTGGAGCTCAGCGTACTTTTCCAGGGTTTCCTCCACGGCCCGGGCGGTCTCGTAGTGGTCCTTTCCCACGATATCCGCTTCCAGGATACGGGAGGCGGACTGCAGGGGATCCACCGCGGGATAAATGCCCTGCTCCGCGATCTTACGGCTGAGCACGGTGGTAGCGTCCAGGTGGGCGAAGGTAGTGGCCGGGGCCGGGTCCGTCAGATCGTCCGCCGGAACGTAGACCGCCTGGACGGAGGTGACGGAGCCATCCTTGGTGGAGGCGATGCGCTCCTGCAGCTCGCCCATTTCGTTGGCCAGGGTGGGCTGATAGCCCACGGCGGAGGGCATACGGCCCAGCAGGGCCGAGACCTCGCTGCCCGCCTGGACAAAGCGAAAGATATTGTCGATAAAGAGCAGCACATCCTTATGCTCCACGTCCCGGAAATGCTCGGCCATGGTCAGCCCCGTCAGCGCAACGCGCATGCGGACGCCGGGGGCCTCATTCATCTGGCCGAAGACCAGGGCTGTCTTGTTGAGGACGCCGCTTTCCCGCATTTCCGTCCAGAGGTCGTTGCCCTCACGGCTGCGCTCCCCCACGCCGGTGAAAATGGAGTACCCGCCGTGCTCAGTGGCGACGTTGTGGATCAGCTCCTGGATCAAGACGGTCTTGCCCACACCCGCGCCGCCGAAAAGGCCGATCTTGCCGCCTTTGGCGTAGGGCTCCATGAGGTCGATGACCTTGATGCCCGTTTCCATGACCTCCACCACAGGGCTCTGGTCCTGAAAAGCGGGCGGCTTCTGATGGATGCCCCGGCGGGGGATCTCTGCGCCCATGGGCATGCCGCCGTCGATGGGCTCACCCAAAACGTTGAAGAGGCGGCCCAGGGTCTCCTGTCCCACAGGCACCTCAATGCCCTTCCCGGTGGCCAGGACCTCCATGCCCCTGCAGAGGCCCTCGCTTCCGGAGAGCATGACGCAGCGCACCACGCCTTTGCCGAGATGCTGCGCCGCCTCCATGACCCGGCGGCCATCCTCCAGGCGCAGCTCCAGCGCCTCGCGGATATGTGGAAGCTGGCCCGGCGTGAACTCCACGTCCACCACGGGCCCCGCGACCTGTATGATCTTACCTTTGTTCATTGGCTTCGCCTCGTTTCATTCGGCGCTGCCCCGCGCCTTGTCCCGCAGGCCCTTCGCACCCGCGGCCACCTCCGTGATCTCCTGGGTGATAGCCGCCTGGCGGACCCGGTTATACTGCATGGAGAGCTTATCCAGCATTTCATCGGCGTTGCGGCCCGCGGCGTCCATCGCCATCATGCGGGCGCTTTGCTCCGAGCAAAAGCTGTCCACCAGGGCGCTGTAGACGTAGCCCGTCACATAGCTGGGGACTAGGGCCTCCAGCACGCTCTCCACAGAGGGGAAAAATTCCTTTTCCTCCCCGGTCATCTCGTCCTCTAAATTGCCGGTGAAGAAATCCGGGTCGATGGGCAGAAGCTGATGCTCGATCACTTCCGTGCTTCCGGCCCGGTGCATATCGGTATAAATGATGTGGATCTCGTCGATCTCGCCCTCGTCGAAGCGCTTTAAAAGATAGCTGCCGATATCCCGCGCCCGGCCCATGTTCGGGTCCCGCGCGGAAAAGAGGAACTCCGGGTCCACGTTGGCCCCGCGCTTCATCAGATACTGCCGCCCGTATTCCCCGGCCACGTACAGCGTCATTTTCACGTTGCGGGCCAGGTACTGCTGGGCGGTGAGATAATCGCCCACCAGCTTGAGGATATTGTGGTTATAGGCGCCCGCCAGGCCCCTGTCGGAGGTGACGACAAGGCAGCCGATGTTGATATCCGTGGTCTTGTCCCGGTCGTCCCGCTGCACATAGCGGTGGTGCAGCTCGGGCACCCGGTCAAAGATCAAGGACATTTCCCGCTTGAGATTGTCAAAATAGGGGCGGGTCTGCTCCAGGTCCCGGCGGGTCTTGCGCAGCTTGGTGGTGGAGATCATGTACATGGCGCTGGTGATCTTCTTGGTATCCTCAATGCTCTTGATGCGGTTGCGTATTTCTCTCGCGTTTGCCATGCCCGATCCCCCCTTCTGATAAGATAGTCTACTTAGCGATAATTCGCGGCGTTATCCCGCGCGAAGGCCTTGGCAGCCTCGGTGATGCGCTCCCGCAGCTCCGGGGACAGGTCGCCCACCAGCGTGATCTCGCTGCAGATATCCACCTGCTCGGTGGCAAAATAATGGAGCATGGCCGCCTGGAAATCCTTGATCCGCTCCACGGGCACCCGCAGCAGCACCCGCTCCTCCGCCGCCACCAGGCTCACCACCTGCTCCCAAAGGGACAAGGGCTCGGACTGCTTCTGCCGCAGCAGCCGCATGAGGCCGGAGCCAAATTGCAGCTGCTCCTTGGTCTCCTCGTCCAGGTCGCTGGAAAACTGGGTAAAGACCTCCATTTCACGATACTGGGCAAGCTCCAGGCGAATGGCGCCCGCGGCCTTCTTCATAGCCTTGGTCTGTGCCGCGCCGCCCACGCGGGAAACGGAAAGGCCCACATTCACGGCCGGCCGCTGGCCCGCCAGGAAGAGGTCGCTTTCCAGGAAAATCTGTCCGTCGGTGATGGAGATCACGTTGGTGGGAATATAGGCGGAAACGTCGCCCGCCTGGGTCTCGATCACGGGCAGGGCCGTGATGCTGCCGCCTCCCTGCTCGTCGCTGAGGCGGGCGGCCCGCTCCAGCAGACGGGAATGAAGATAAAAAACGTCGCCGGGAAATGCCTCGCGCCCGGGAGAGCGGCCCAGCAGCAGGCTCAGCTCCCGGTAGGCCACGGCATGCTTGGAAAGATCGTCATAGACGATCAGCACATCCCGACCCCGATGCATAAAAAACTCCGCCATGGCGCAGCCCGCATAGGGGGCCACATATTGAATGG
>CAMVOG010000009.1 GCA_947169005.1 uncultured Clostridia bacterium
CAGGGGACGCTTCCCGTAACCATCTACTTAAAAACAGTAGTTTTTAGAGGTCCCCTTTCATCTTTCGTTTCTGTCTTGAAAAAGAAAAAAGAATAAAAATTTAAGATTGAAGATTGAAGAGTAAAGAGTAAAGAGTAAAGATTGAAGATGAAAAAGCAAAAACGGGATACAAACGCGCAGGCCTCAGCGGTCGTCGAGGGGCTGCCCCTCGGAAGCGTAAGGCCAAGGCGGGTCCAGCCGCAGGCGGCCGTCCTCCACCACGATATATTGGCGGCACCAGAAGAAGGCGAAGACACAAAGGGCCAGGGCCAGGGCCGCCAGGGCCGCCAGCACCCAGAGGAGTATTTTCAGGGGGCGGCGGTCACGGTAGACCTTGGGGCGCTTCATGCCCGGTCTTCAATGGCGGAGATCAGGTCCACCCGCCGCTGATGGCGGCCGCCCTCAAACTCCGTATCCAGGAAGGTCTCCGCGATTTTCAGCGCCAGGCCGCCGCCCACCACCCGGGCGCCCAGGGCCAGGATGTTGGCGTTGTTGTGCCGGCGGGCCATCTCGGCCATGAAGCAGTCGGTGCAGACGGCGGCGCGGATGCCCCGCACCTTATTGGCGGCCATGGAGATGCCCAGGCCGGTGCCGCAGATGATGATGGCCCGGTCGCATTCCCCGGAGGCCACGGCCCGGGCCGCCGCCTCTCCGTAGATGGGATAGTCCACGCTGTCCGTGGTGTTGGTGCCCAGGTCCTTATAGGCCAAGCCCCTGGAATCCAGCAGCTTTTTGATTTCTTCCTTCAGCGCCACACCGGCGTGGTCATTGGCAAGAGCGATCATGGGGTTTCCTCCGTTCAGTCAAGTAATGGGTAAAATTCCGCTTTTCTTTTATTATACACGCAGTGGCGGCGAAAGCCAAGGTCCGCCAGCCATTTTTTTGTCTCCGCGATCCCGGCTCCCAGGTCCCGGCAGCGGTGGGCGTCCGAGCCCAGGGTAAGGACCTCGCCGCCCAGGTCCAGGTATAGCCGCAGCAGCCAGGGGGCGGGCATGGTCTCCCCCAGGCTGCCCCGCAGGCCGGAGGTGTTCACCTCGATGCCCTTCCCCGCGGCGATGAGGCTCCGCAGCAGCTCCGCCAGCCGGTCCCGCCAGGGCATCAGCGAGAGCTGGGGCTCATAGGGGCGCATATAGCGCAAGGGATAGCCGATGTGGCCCAGCACGTCGAAGAGGCCCAGCCGCGCCGTGGCCTCCAGCTCCGAAACGTAGCGGTCCAGCAGCGCCCGGCGCTTTTCCGCCGTGTCGAAGAGGGCGGGGGCCTCCCCGCCGGGCCTGCCGCAGTAAAAATCCGGGGTGTGCAGCAGGTTATGGGTGGAGCCGATGATGAAATCAGGGACAGCCGCGGCCAGGGCCCCGGCTGCCTCGGGATGATGGTCCGCCTCCCCCAGCTCCAGCCCCAGGCGCAGGGCGACGCGGTCCCCCGCCGCCTCCCGGGCCTCTTCAAAGGCCGCCCGCCACTCTGCCAGGGGGAAGGGCTGCTTTTGAGGGCCGCCGTCCAGGGCGTCCAGGTCCGCGTGATCCGTCAGGCACAGGAGCTCCAGCCCCTTTTCCGCCGCGGCCAGGGCCATGGCGCGCATGCTGTCATCGGCGTCGTCCGAGATGGTGGAATGGGTATGCAGGTCGCTGAACACGGCTTTTCCTCCCTTACAGGCCCAGCAGGCGGGCCAGGGTGCGGGAATTGATCCGCTCCAGCTCCCGGAGCCGTGCCGCCGCCTTTTCCTGCTCCTCGGGCCGCGCCCCGTCTATCGCCGCGGCGATGAGGCGGGCCAGGCTCTTCCCGTCGGCGTCCTTCAGCTCAACGGCGTGCTCCTGCCCCAGATAGCGCAGGAAAGCGCTCACCTTGGGGTCGTAGACGATGCCCACCAGGGGCACCCCGTGCCCGGCGGCGAAGATGAGCCCGTGCAGCCGCATGGAGACCACCGCCCGCATCCGGGCCATGAGCCCGATCATCAGCCCGGCGTCCAGGGGACGGTGCAGGATGACGTGGGGGCTGCGCATCAGCGCCGCTACCTCCTCCGACTCCGCCTGGTCCTTGGCGGCGTTGATGGAGAGGAACACCGGCGTGAAGCCGTAACGCTCATAGACAAAGTCCGCCGCCGCCGCGAGATCGGCCCGCCGCTCGGCGACGCCCGGCCAGGCCCGCAGGGCAAAGCAGACGTACTTCCCCTCCGGGTCCAGGCCCTCGGTGAGCATGGCGCTGGTGACGGCGGCCTCCGGCGCAGCGGGCAGGGTGAGGGCCGGGTCCGCCGCCAGAAGCACCTCCGGCTTCGTGACGCCCATGTTTTTCAGCTCCTCCAGGGAGCCGTCCTCCCGCAGGGTGATCACGTCCACGCAGCGGTCAATGATCCTTCCGGACAGGCGGCGGTTATAGTCCCGCTTCACGGGGCCGATGCCGCAGCCGTACATGATCACGGGCACGCCCAGCTTTTTGGCCTGCCAGAGGGTATAGAGATAAAACCACAGGGAGCGGCGGCTGGTCACATCCTGGATCAGGCTGCCTCCGCCGTTGATGTAGAGGGTGGCGCCCCGGCAGGCCCGCCAGAAGGAAACGGGATTGAAGGTATATACCGCCCGGACCCGGTGGAAATACCGGGTCTCCCGGGGATTGATGGACATGGCGGTGATCACGGCGTCCGGGTCCGCCCGGCGCACCTCGCCGATGATGGCGTCCAGAATGGCCTCGTCGCCGGAATTGCCCCGGCCGTAGGCCCCGCAGATCAGCACCCGGCGGCGGACAGACGCCTTCTCCCGGCGCAGGATCTCCGTATAGATCTCCCGCTGGGTGCGGCAGGTGGCCTCCAGGGAAAACTCCCGCGCCACCTTGTCCCGCAGCTTCTCCGCCATGGCGCGGCGCAGGGACTCCCGCTCCGCCAGCAGCGCGAGGCAGCGGCCCAGCTCCTCCCAGTTGCCGGGCTCGAAGAGCAGGCCGTTCACGCCCGAGTCGATCAGCGTGGGCACGCCGCCCACCCGGGAGCTGACGGTGGCCAGGCCGAAACGGGCCCCCTCCGTAAGCGCGTAGGGGAAAGTCTCGGAAAGGCTGGTGAGGGTGTTCACATCCAGGATGGAGTAAAAGTCATCCGTGTCCGTGATCCAGCCCAGGAAGGCCACCCGGTCCGCCACGCCCAGCTCCGCCGCCAGAGCCCGCAGGGGCTCCTCCTCCGGGCCCTCGCCCGCGATGAGCAGGCGCAGCCGCGGCGACGTCTTCGCGGCGGCGGCAAAGCCCCGGATGAGGGTGGCGATGTCCTTGACGGGGTTGAGGCGGGCGGCGATGCCCACGTTGACGCTGTCCGTCGGGAAGGAGATCCCGTGGCGGGCATAGAACTCCGCCCGGCCGGGCAGGGACTCGGGCAGGGTCATCTCCACGCCGTTATAGATCGTAAAGAGCCTGTCCGGCTGAAAGCCGCGGGAGATCAGAAGCTCCGTCATGGAGGCGGAGACCCCGGTGAGGTAATCCATGCGCCGCAAAGACAGGGCGTTCAGGGTCCCATAGGTCACCCGGGCCAGGGGGCGGCCCATATAGTCCAGCTTCGGATCGCTGTGAACGGTGGTCAGCGTCGGAAGACGGTGCTTGCGCTTCAGCAGGGCCCCCATGAAATTGCCCCGGGAGCCGTGGCAGTGGATGATGTCAAAGCGCTCGGTATCCAGCAGGGTCTCCAGCTCCTTCAGCGCCGCCGGGACGCTGCCGATGATGACCCGTGTGTCGATGCCCATGGCGCGGGCATCCTCGGTAAACTCGCCCTCCGTAAAGCAGACCAGGCAGACCCGCTCCGTGCGGGAAATCTCCCGCAGCAGGGTGAGCACATGGGTTTTCGCGCCGCCGATATCGCCGCCGCTGATAAGTGTCAGGATATTCAAGCCGATTTCCTCCGTATGGCGCGCGCAGCGCCGCTATTTCATGCCGGACGGGAAGAAATTGTCCGGGCATGATTGTCATTTGCCCAAGAGTGTGCTAAAATACGCACAGTACCTTTATTATACAGCATCCCTTTTGGAGAGTAAAGAGCAAGGAGATAAAGGAAATGGAAAAGAAGCAGAAAAAATTCAAGTTCAACGTCATCGACGTGATCGTGATCCTGGTCCTTCTGGCGGTGGTCGTTTTCTTCGCCGTGCGCTTCATCAATTTTGAGGCGACCGCGCCGGAGCCCGCGAGCAGCACCCAGGTCCTGCGCTATACGGTGCGGGTGGACGCCATGCCCGCCTCCATCTATGAGGAGGTCAGCAAGTCCATCCCCAGCCAGATGCTCTCCGCCGGGGCCCGCTACAACGGCGTGGTCCTCTCCGTCACCGCCTCCCCCGCCGAGGTCACGGATATTGAGGTGAAGGACGGGAGCAACGAGACCAGGCTTTTCCACATGCAGCCCCAGGAGGCCTATTACACGGTGGACTTTGTCTGCGAGGCTGAGGTCAAGAGCGCGCTGCTCAAGAGCGTCGGCAGCCAGGAGGTCCGCGTGGGCCGCACCCACTTCATCAAGACGGAGGACCTGGAATTCGTGGGCACCGTGACCTCCGTCGAGCTCACCGAGGACAGCATCGACGCCCTGCTGAACAGCGTCGGCGGCGTGAAAACGAGCGAGTAAGCCCCATGACCACGATCTATCTGGCGCGCCACGGGGAGGCGGAGGGAAACCTTTATCGCCGCATCCACGGCCACACCGACGGCCTGCTGACGGAACGGGGCGAGCGGCAGGCGGAGGCCTTGCGCCGCCGCTTCGCCGCGCTGCCCGTGGAGGCGGTCTGGTCCAGCGATCTGCGCCGGGCCACCGCCCGGGCCGCGGCGGAGCCCCACGGGCTCCCCATCCGGACCACGGCCGCCCTGCGGGAGGTCTCCATGGGCGCCTGGGAGGATAAGACCTGGGGCGAGGTGCAGGAGGAGCAGGCGGAGGCCTACCGGCTCTACCTCAGCTCCCCCGACCGCTGGCACGTCCCCGGCAGCGAGGATTGGGAGGCCTTGAAGGCGCGCATGCTCTCGGCCCTGTCGGAGATCGCCCGGGCCCATGAGGGGCAGACCGTGGCGGTCTTTTCCCACGGCTGCGCCATCCGCGCCCTGGTCAGCGCCATTCTGGGCGTTCCGGGCAGCGAGATCAGCCGCATCCCCTACTGCGGCAATACGGCCCTGAGCTGCCTCAAATGGGAGAACGGGGCCTTTTCCGTCGCCTTTTACAACGATCAGAGCCATCTTTCCCCGGCGCTCACCGCCCCCCGGCAGCACTTTGGGGAGGGCGAGCCACTGCGGAACCTGCGCCTGGCCCCCTTTGACGTGATCCGGGAGAAGGAGCGCTATCTGCGCCGCTATGAGGAGGCCTGGGTCCTCTCCCACGGCAGCGCGAAGGGCTTTTCCACCATCTATCACGACAAGGCCGTGATGCGCTCCCTGGCGGACCCCCGCTCCGTCATGGAGGCGGACCTGAACGGCGTGCCCGCCGGGATGATCGAGCTGGCCCCCGACTCCGGCGCGGAGGAAAACCGGGGCCACATCGCCTTTCTCTGCATGGACCCGGCCTTCCGGGGCCGCGGCCTGGCGGTGCAGCTCATCGGCCACGCGGTCTTTTACTACCGGGCGCTGGGGCGGGAGGCCCTGCGCCTGCGGGTGAACGAACGCAACGACAGGGCCGTGCGCTTCTATTCCGCCTTCGGCTTCCGGGCCGTAAAGCGGGAAAAGGGCATCGTGGGCCACGTGCTGATCATGGAAAAGAGGATCGCGCCGTGAACGAGCTGTTTTTACCTGTCAGCCGGGAGGATATGGAGGCGCGCGGCTGGTATTATTACGATTTTCTCCTCATCACCGGGGACGCCTACGTGGACCATCCCTCCTTCGGCACCCCCGTGATCGGGCGGCTGCTGGAAAGCGAGGGCTTCCGGGTGGCGCTGCTGGCCCAGCCGGACTGGCACGACGCCGAGGCCGTCCGCGCCATGGGCCGCCCCCGCTACGGCTGCATGCTCTCCGCCGGCAACCTGGACTCCATGGTGGCCCACTACACCGCCGCCAAGCGCCGCCGCAGCGAGGATTTTTACAGCCCCGGCAAGCAGGCGGGGCTGCGCCCGGACCGGGCCGTGATCGTCTACGCCAACCGGGTGCGGGAGGCCTTTCCCGGCCTGCCCCTGGTGATCGGCGGGCTGGAGGCTTCCCTGCGCCGCTTCGCCCACTACGACTATTGGGAAGACAAGGTGCGGGCCTCGGAGCTGGTGGACGCGGGGGCAGACCTGCTGGTCTACGGCATGGGAGAGCGGGCCAGCCTGGAGATCGCCCGCCGCCTCAAGGCCGGAGAAAAGCCCGAGACCATGACGGACATCCGGGGCACGGCGGTCTGCCGCCCCACGGCGGACTGCGCCTTCGAGAGCGTCACGGTGCCCTCCCTCCAGGAGGTCAGAAGCGACAAGGCCGCCTACGCCGAGGCGACCCGCATCGAATACGAGGAGCACGACCCCATCCGGGGCCGGGCCATCCTGCAGCAGCATGACCGGCGCTGGCTCATCGTGAATCCGCCCGCCATGCCGCTGAATACCCGGGAGCTGGACCGGGTGGCCGCCCTCCCCTTCACCCGGGAGGTCCACCCCATGTATGAGAGCATGGGGGGCGTGCCCGCCATCGAGGAGGTCCGCTTCTCCGTGATCCACAACCGGGGCTGCTTCGGGGGCTGCAACTTCTGCTCCCTGGCCTTCCACCAGGGGCGGATGATCACCTCCCGCAGCCATGAATCCGTCATCAAGGAGGTAGAGGGCTTCACCCATCATCCGCTGTTCAAGGGCTACGTCCACGACGTGGGCGGCCCCACGGCGAATTTCCGCCACCCCAGCTGCCAGAAGCAGCTCAAGGTCGGCATGTGCGCCCACCGGGCCTGCCTGACTCCCACTCCCTGCCCCAATCTGGACGCCGACCACCGGGATTATCTGGCCCTGCTGCGGAAGCTGCGGCAGATCCCCGGGGTGAAAAAGGTCTTCGTCCGCTCGGGCATCCGCTTCGACTACATGCTCTGCGACAAGAGCGGCGACTTCTTCGCGGAGCTGGTGCGGCACCATATCTCCGGCCAGCTCAAGGTGGCCCCGGAGCATTGCATCGACAACGTGCTGGGCTATATGGGCAAGCCGCCCATCGAGGTCTATGAGCGCTTCATGGACAAGTACGCCCGGCTGAATCACCAGTACGGCAAGCAGCAGTACGTTGTGCCCTATCTCATGAGCTCCCACCCCGGCTCCACCCTGCGGGACGCGGTGAAGCTCGCGGAATATCTCAAGGCCCACGGCGTCCGCCCCGAGCAGGTGCAGGACTTTTACCCCACCCCCGGCACCCTCTCCACCTGCATGTATTATACGGGCATCGACCCCCGCACGGGGCAAAAGGTCTACGCCGCCCGGGACTACCATGAGAAGGAGCTGCAGCGGGCCCTGCTGCAGTGGACCCGGCCCGAGAAGCGGGCTCTGGTGCTGGAGGCGCTGAAAAAAGCGGGTCGGGAGGATCTGATCGGCTACGGCAAGCACTGCCTTGTCCGCCCCGACGGACCGGCGCGCAAGGCCCCGCCGCAGGGCAAAGGCGGCGCCCCGGCCAAAAAGAAGCCGCGAGGATAAGGGCGCCATTGCGCTCAGTTTTATGCAATCGTTGACCCCGTTTATATCCAAAAGGAGGCGGTGAAAATGCCTGACAGACAGTTTATTCAAAATCTGGTTCGCATAGTCTCTCCCATCGCCGCAAGCTATGGGGTAGATAAGCTGTACCTGTTCGGCTCACGGGCTCGTGGGGATCAGCGTTCGGACAGTGATTACGATTTTTTAATTTCAAAGGGAGAAGTTCAAACCTTGTTTCTCCACGCTGCTCTGTGGCAGGCCCTGGAAGACGCCCTTCAAAGCTCGGTGGACTTGATCACAGACAGCTCCGATGACCGGGAGCTCATTGAAAATGCGAGAAAGGATGGGATCCTGCTCTATGAACGATAGAGACGCGCGGATCGTGCGCAAGATTTTGGCATATTGTGAACAAATCGAAGAAACCCACCGTTTTTTTCACGAGGATCAGGAGCAGTTTTTGGATGAGCGTTTCGGCTTTGTTTACAGAAATTCTGTTGCTATGCCGATCCTCCAGATCGGAGAACTGGCCAAACAGCTTTCCGCTGAATTTCGTGCCGAGAGCCGAGCGATCCCCTGGCGGGCCGTTGCGGGAATGCGGGATATTTTTGCCCATCACTATGGCGCGGTTGACCCGCTTGAGCTTTGGAACAGCTCTCACGGGGACATTGCTGAAATGAAAAACACGCTTGAAAAATACCTTGCGGGAGGGGAGGAAAAATGAGCCGTGCATCCCTGTTTGCCCCCGGTGGAAGGGCAGTGCATTTCAAGCGCTTTCTTGCCTCTCCCGAGGCCCTGGAGCGGGAGCCGAATCTGTATCTTTATGAGATCGTGGGCGTGGCCGAGCATACGGAGACGGGCGAAAAGCTGATGGTCTACCGGCCCCTCTACGGGGAGGGCGGCCTCTACGCCCGCCCGCTGGCCATGTTCCTGTCCGAGGTGGACCGTGCAAAATACCCGGGCAGCAGGCAGCAGTATCGGTTTGAGCCCTATGAATAAGGTCGTATTGCTTACGGGCGGCACCTCCGGCATCGGCCTCGCCACGGTGCGGGCCCTCCTGGACCTGGGCTGCACCGTCTATGAGCTGAGCCGCCGCCCGGAGGGGCCCGCCGGGGCCGTCCATATCCAGGGCAGCGTAACGGACGAGGCCGCCGTCGCCGCCGCCGTGGAGCGCATCGTTTCCGAGGCCGGGCGGCTGGACGCCGTTGTGAACAACGCGGGCTTCGGCATCTCCGGGGCCATCGAGTTCAGCACAGCGGAGGAGGCCAGGCGCCTCTTCGACGTGGATTTCTTCGGCATGGTGAACGTGAACCGGGCCGTCATCCCCGTCCTGCGCAGGCAGGGGGCGGGCCGCATCGTGAACATCAGCTCCGTGGCGGCTCCCGTGGCGATCCCCTTCCAGGCCTACTACTCCGCGGCGAAATCCGCCGTCAGCAGCTATTCCCTCGCCCTGGCCAACGAGCTGCGGCCCTACGGCGTCACGGTCTGCGCCGTCATGCCCGGGGATATCCGCACGGGCTTCACCGCCGCCCGGGAGAAGAACCGCGCGGGGGATGAGGAATACGGCGGGCGCATCGCCCGCTCCGTGGCCGTGATGGAGCACGACGAGCAAAACGGCATGGACCCCGCCGTGGCGGGCCGCTTCATTGCCCGCGTCGCCACCAGGCGGGGCTGCAAGCCCCTGGTCGCCATCGGGCTCAAATACAAATTCTTCTGCGTTCTTATCCGCCTGCTCCCCGTCCGCCTCTCCACCTGGATCGTGGGGCTGATCTACGCGAAGTAGGGCGCAGCCGTTTTCCACTCTCCGTTGAGTTCCGGGGGAAATCTCCCCGACCCGGTTATTGACCCTTCCGTTTTCCTCGGGTATGATGAAGCCATCCGATATGCAAGGAGGAGACGATCATGCTCGACGGGCAAAGGATCGGCGCTTTTATCGCGGAGAAGCGCCGGGAGCTGGGCCTGACCCAGCAGGAAATGGCGGAGCGCCTGTCCATTTCCTATCAGGCGGTTTCCAAGTGGGAAAACGGCGCGATACCGGGCGTGGAGCTGCTGCTTTCCGTTGCGCGGCTTTTTCACATCACGGTGGACGAGCTGCTTTCCGGGCGGGAAAACGAGGCGGAGGCCCTTTCCTACAGCCGCTCCGGTGTGGATATCGCTTACACCGACGCGCTGAAGCGGGAAATGGCGGGCTTTCTGCGCACGGAGGACCCCCGGGTGCTGAACGGGCTCGGCCCCTTCGCCTCCCTGTATGACCTGTCCTTTCCCGACATTCCCGATCCCGTCCTGGTCCTCAAGGCGGAGGAGCCGGGCTCCAAGCAGAAGCTGGCCATGGAGTACGGCTATGCGGAATCCGTCTGCCACGACATGATCAACCACCTGGTCAACGATATCGCCGTCATGGGAGCCCGGCCTCTGGCCGTGCTGGATACGATCGTCTGCGGCAGCGCGGAAAAGGAGACCATCCGGGCCCTGGTCAAGGGGATCGCGGAGGCCTGCCGGGAAAACGAATGCTCCCTGGTGGGCGGCGAGACCTCCGTACAGCCCCAGGTGGTGGAAAAAGGGGTCTATGTGCTGACCTCCAGCATTGCGGGCGTCGTTTCCCGCAGCGCCGTCCTGGACGGGAGCCGCGTGCGGGCCGGGGACAGGGTGCTGGCCGTGGCCTCCAACGGGCTGCATACCAACGGCTACAGCCTTGTGCGCCTCCTGATGGAGCGCTTTCCCTCCGTCAGGTCCGAGCGAATCGAGGGCGTGCCCTTTATCGAGGCTGTCATGCGGCCGCATCTGCCCTATTATAAGGCGATCAAGCCGCTCCTGTCCCTCGGCGGCCTTCACGCCATGGCCCACATTACCGGCGGGGGCATCGCGGGCAACCTCTGCCGCGTGATCCCGGAGGGGCTTTCGGCGCGCGTTGACCTTGCCCGCCTGCGGACCCTGCCGCTGTTCTGCCTGCTCCGGGCCGTGGGCCATATCCACGAAAGCGAGATGCTCAGCACCTTCAACTGCGGCGTCGGCCTCTGCGTCGTGGTCTCCCCGGAGGACGCCGCGGAGGTGATCCGGCGGGTGTCGCCGCTCTATGACTGCTATGAGCTCGGGAGCGTCCGCGAGGGCGAAAGCCGGGTGGTCTTTGAAAATCACATCGCCTGGGAGTAACAGGCCGCAAGCAAGCCAGGGACGGGCCCGCATGGGTCCGTCCCCGGTGATTTTTCTATCTCTGCTGTTTACAAACTTTTGGCAACCATTTGTGGATCGTTGATCGCATTGTCAAGCAGGCGGCTCAGAAAACCGGTGTAGCCTTTACCGACTGCGCGGGCCTTTTCCAGCGTGTCCGGTGAAACACGAAGGGCCACAACGGGCTTCACGCGCTGACTGCGGCGGCTTCTCGCTATCGCAGCCATTTCCGCGTATTGCTCCGGGGTCAGCTCCGGAGCGCTTTCATCCGGGATAACCGGACGGGCGGAAGCCGACTCGATCTCCCGGATCTGTTCCTCCGTGGGCTGCTGGCCCGTATAAATCACCGTGCGAATCAGTTTTTCATTCTCCATAATAAATCTTCCTCTCAGTTGCCGTCGCCATACGGGCAGAGATCAGGCGTGCCGCCTCGCCCCGCATCGTATAGACAACATACAATATTCCCTGAACACAGCCAAGCACCACATAGCGGTCCTCGTCAAGACTGTGCAGCTTGTCATAGTATTCTATCCGCTCCTCATCGGCAAATACCAAGGCAGCAGTCTCAAAACTAATTCCGTGTTTTCGGATATTGATCTTATTCTTATTATCGTCCCATTCGACGAGAGTTTCACCAATGCTTTTCTTCATACGAAAAGTATAACAAAAAGTATTACTTTTGTCAAGTGTAAACAGCAAACCGGGGACGGGCCCGCATGGGTCCGTCCCCGGTGGTTTTTCTATCTTTACTCCTCCACCTGGGCCGCCAGCTTCTCCCATACCTCCGGGAAGCTGCGTTTCATGTTCACGGGGCGTCCGTCGGGGCCCGTGAAGCAATGCTCGCTCTTTCCCTCGGCACAGAGGCGGCCGTCCGCGCCCCGCAGCTCGTAGCCCAGGCGGAGGCGCACGCCCCGGAACTCCGTCACCTTCACCGTGACCGTCACCGTCTCCGGGAAGCGGGCGGGGGAGCGGTAGCGGCATTCCAGGCTCACCACCGGGGAAACGACGCCCTCCCGCTCCAGGCTGTCCAGGGGGCAGCCCAGCTGCTCCAGATAGTCCACCCGGGCCTCCTCCATCCAGCGCACGTAGTTGGAGTGGTGCACGATGGCCATCTGGTCCGTTTCGTAATATTGTACCTTATGCTTATAGGCTTCCATGGGACACCTCACATCAAGAGCTGGCCGTTGATGCGCAGGCGGAAGGCGAGCCCCAGGGTCTCCGCTGCCCTCCGGCACAGGCGCATACGGTCCAGGAAGATTTCAAAATAATCGCTCACGCCGCTGAGGGCGGTGTCAATGCGCAGCTCCAGGCAGATGCTGTTCGCCGCCCGGTCGATGGCGAGCTCCGTGTCCGTCACGGAGAAATTCACCCGGTCGTGGATATCGTACTCATGGGGGTCCGGCTCCTGGACGCGGTTGCGGCGCACGTCGGACTTGTCCGCCAGGATCAGCGCCGCGCTCATGGGGCCGATGGGGACGCCGTGGCCCTCGTCGTGGTTGCCGATGGCGGCGATCACGGGGGCAACGTCCTCGGCGGCAAAGCCCAGGCGGTTCATGATCTGAAAGGCCATCAGCGCCCCGGACTGGCTGTGGTCCGCCCGGTTGATGACGTTGCCGATGTCGTGGAGCCAGGCCGCCGCCAGCGCCAGATCCACCGTGTGCCCGTCATAGCCCAGGGTCTCCAGGATATAGGCGGTGCGGGCGGCGACGATGCCCACGTGGGCAAAGCTGTGCTCCGTATAATGCAGGGCCTTCATGACCACGTTCTGCTCCCGGATGTACACCTCCACGTCGTGGTCCGCCCGCACCTTCTCAAAGAGGGGGTAGCGCTCCTTCATCTCAGTTCTCCTTGCGCTTGCGGTTCAGATATTCGTCCAGCTGGCCCTTCACCTTCTCGGGGATCTCCCGCTTCACGGGGCAGGGGGCCGCGTCCGCCATGCGGCGGGTGAACTCCGCGATGAAGGCCCCGTCCTTCTGCAGCTGCTCGGCGCTCAGCACCGCCGCCGTGTCGTAGCGGTTGTGGATCGTGGCCTGGCTCTGGGGGGCCAGCCGCGCGAAGGAGAGGGCGGGCACGCCCTTGTCCGCGAAGGGGGTGGAGTCGCTGGAATAGACCCCCTGCCAGACCTTCACGGGCCAGCCCAGCTCCCCGGAGAGGTAGCGGATATAGCTCACCAGCCCATCCTCGGCGGTGCAGCAGGCGGCGAAGGGGCCCATGACGGAGCCGATCATATCCAGGTTGACGTTCAGCGCCGCCTTGTCCAGCTCCGCCTCATGGTCCCGCACCCAGGCCTTGGAGCCCAGAAGCCCCCGCTCCTCGCTGCCGCAGAAGATGAAGCGCAGGCCGTAGCGGTGCTTCGTCCCCCGCAGGGCCTCCAGCGTTTCCAGCAGGCCGATGCAGCCCGTCATATTGTCGTAAAGGCCGCGGGAGAGGGGCGTGGAGTCATAGTGGGCCGTGAGGACGAGCCATTCCTCCGTCTCGCCGGGCAGCTCCGCCACCACGTTGTGGCTCTCGCCCGCATACTCCTCCTGCTCCACGGTGATGCGGACGGTCTTCACACCGTCCTTCACCAGGCGGAAGGCTTCCTTGGCGTTGATGTTCACGCCCAGGGTCTTCTTCCCCTCGGAAACGTAGGGCCGCAGCTCCTTGAAGTCGATGTCGCTGTCGGCGTAGCGCACGTTCCCGTCGTAGGTGATGAAGCCCAGGGCCCCGTATTTCAGCAGGTCCTGGTAGAGAAAATAGCTCACGCCGGAGTCCAGCAGCACGATCTTGCCCTTCACCCCGGCCAGGGCCGCGGGCTCCGTGTTGGGCAGGTAGCAGAGGGGGGCCTCCACCGTGCCGCTGCCGCAGAGCTTGTAGCCCTTGCAGGGCACCTCGCGCCCGTCCGCCGTCAGCGAGGCGGCGCTGACGTTGGCCAGCTCCACGGGGAAGCTCTCAAGCCACGCTTTGGCCCCCAGCTCCTCGCAGGCGGCCCGCAGCCGCTCCGCCGCCGCCAGCTCCTCCGCCGTCCCGCTCACCCGTGGGTGGTCCATCTCCTTCAAAAGCTGTCTGATCTGTCTTTGATTCATGGTCCTTCTCCTTTTGGTGTCGCATACTCGCATATGACTATCTTACAATTTACCGCATAACCGGGCAGATTGCAGGCATTCGCCTTACCCCAGCGCCGCTTCGTATTCCGCTTCCCGGAAGCCTACCAGCACCCGGTCTGCCGTGACGAGAATCGGGCGCTTGACCAGCATGCCGTCCGTGGCCAGGAGGGCGAGCTGCTCCTCCTCGCTCATGGCGGGCAGCTTATCCTTGAGGCCCAGGGCCTTGTACTGCAGGCCGGAGGTGTTGAAAAAGCGCTTCAAGGGCAGGCCGCTCTTCTCCCGCCAGGCCCGCAGCTCCTCCGCCGTGGGGTTCTGCGCCTTGATGTCCCGCAGCTCGTAGGCCGCGCCCCGCTCGTCCAGCCACTTTTTCGCCTTCTGGCAGGTGGAGCAGCGGGGATAGCAGAGAAAGGTCACGCCTCGTCCTCCCCTTCCTCCGCGGGCAGCTCCCGCTTGCCGCCGGTGAGGGCGCTGAGGGCGCTGGACAGAAGCCCCTCCACGACGCTTTCCCCCGCCTGGCCCTTCAGGATCTTCATGGCGGTCTTCTTCGCCTCGCTGTCCGCGTTCCGATAGGCCTCCACTAACTTCTTTTCCGTGGCCGTCACCTTCATGGAGGTCTTGTTAGCGGAGGAAGAGGAGGAGGAGCCCGTCTTTTTGCCGCCCTTGGCCGCGTCCAGCAGGGACTTCTGCGTGACGCCCGTGGCCTTGGCAATCTGCTTGAGCTGCTCCTGGGTCAGCTCCTTCTCTCCCCGCTCCGCCTTGCTGATATCCGAGGCGGAGGCCCCCCTCACCTTGCGGGCCAGCTGTTCCTGGGTAAGCCCCGCCTCGGTGCGGGCCTCCTTGATGAGGGTACCGACTTTCTTCGCAGCCATAGCTTGCGCTCCTTTCGTATGGTATCACGGCAGACGGCACAGGGGCCCCCTGCGGCGTTACTGCATCTCCTCGATGTGATTTACATAATCCAATGTCCCCAAGGCCGCGATGATTTCCTTGTGGGTCTTGTATTTTTTCAGCTCCGGGCTTTGGATGGAGAGGGCCACGGAGTAGACGCTGATGCCGGAGTTCAGATAGGCCGGGTTCTGCTCGATCTCGTCGATGGCCAGGCCCAGGGCCCGGCTGGTGGCGGTGAAGTTGGGCAAGTCCCGGCTGCTGTTCAGCTCCAGATGGACCTCGAAGTGGTTGGAGCGATCCTTCAGATACGTCTCGAAGCGGGGCATGACCGCCAGGGAGATCATAAAGAGGACGAAGGCCGCCAGGGTGATGGTGAAAAGCCCCGCCCCGGCGCTGAGGCCCAGGAGGGCGCAGCCCCAGAGGGCCGCGGAGGTGGTGAGGCCCTTGATCTGGCTCTTGGAGGTAAACAGCACGCTGTAAACGCAGATGATGGCCGCCGCCACGATCACCGCGGCGGAAAAGAGGAAGAATTCGTGCCCGGCGGCAGAGGCCACGGAGCAGTCCATGAGCATGGCGACGGTGGCCCCCAGGCTCACCAGCACGAAGGTGCGGAGCCCGGCGGCGTGGCGCTTGGCGGAACGCTCGCAGCCCACCACGACGGCCAGGGCCACGGAGAGGATGATCCGCAGCAGGATGGAAAAGAGATTCAGCTCACCGGCCCAGGGGCCGAGGGCTTGACAGATGGGGTCCGAAAACATCTTGGCTACCTCCTGTAATAACGGCGGCGGCGGTGGATGGCCTCATAATGCTCCTCCGCTGCCTGGGTAAAGGCCAGCTCGTTCTCGTCCGGCGCGTGGGGCGGGGGCAGGGTCTCCTGGATGATGCGGATGCTCTCGATGAGCTGCTCCACGGGGCTGGGGGGCGGGCCGCTCTCCGGCCCGGGCTCCGGCTCCACCTCCTCCAGGCTGCGGGGATAGGAGTGGGAGAGATAAAGGGAGAGCTTTCCGCAGGCGGGGCCGATCAGCTCGTAGAGAACGCTGGAGGCCAGGATGATGGTCTCCAGGGCCCGGCCCGTCTCGCCCCCCAGGGTGCGGGCCCCCAGGGCGGCCAGGCCGATGGCGACCCCTGCCTGGGGGATCAGCGCCAGGCCCAGGAAGTTGCGGATGCGCTTCTCCTGCCCCGTGAGGACCGCGCCGAGAAAGGCACCGCCGTACTTGCCCAGGATGCGCACCAGGAAGTAGGCCACCCCCACCAGCAGCAGCGGGTAACGCCCGAAGCGTCCCCCGGCGGAGAAGAGGGCCCCCAGGTCGAAGCTGAGGCCCGAGCGCACGAAGAAGAGCAGCAGCAGGGGCGGGGAAAAGTAATTGAGCTGCTTGAAAAGCCGGTCGTCCCCCGTCAGATTGATGTAGACGGTGCCCATGGTCATGCAGCCCAGGAGGGGCGACACGTCCAGGGCCGCGCAGACGCCGCAGAAGGCAAAGAGGAAGGCTACGGCGATGATAAGGCGGTTATCCGTGGAGCGGCGGGTGGTGAGAAAGAAGCGCAGAAGCAGGCCGAAGACGCAGCCCAGGGCCGCCGCGCCCAGGTTCTTCGCCAGGGGCAGCAGCAGCGCCCCGGCGGAAAAGCCCTGCCCCGCCAGCCCGGCCAGGGCGATGGAGATGGCGGCGCTGTAGGCCACGAGGCCCACGATGTCGTCCAGGGCCACCACCTCCAGCAGCGTATCCACAAAGCTGCCCTTCGCCCCCGTCTGCCGGATGGTCATGAGGGTGGAGGCCGGGGCCGTGGCCGCCGCCAGGGCCGAGAGCACCACGGAGAAGGGCAGCTCCAGCCCCAGGACGCCCCAGCAGACGAAAAAGACCAGCACCGAGGCCAGCAGCGACTCCGCCAGCGTGAGCCAGACGACCTTCACCCCGCCCCGCTTCAAGGCGTCCAGGCGGAAAAACTCGCCGGTGGAGAAGGCGATGAAGGCCAGGGCGATATCCGGCAGGAAGGCGCTGCCCTCCACCACGGAGGCAGGCACCAGGTCCAGGCACCAGGGGCCCAGGAGGATGCCCGCCACGATATAGGCCGTCACGTTGGGCAGCCGCAGCAGCTTGGTGACCCGGGTCATGAGAAAGCCGCCCAGCAGCATGATGGCCACCGCGATAACGACGCACGCCACGGGAGCGGTCTCCCCCAGGCGCGCGTACAGGCCGTTCAACATCCCGGATCACCTCGCCTCTGAACTCTGATTCCTGATCTCTGATCTTTAATCTCTAATCTTCAATCTCTAATCTTCAATCTTCAATCTTTAATCTTCAATCTTCAAACTTCAATCTTCAATCTTCAATCTTCAATCTTCAATCTTTAATCTTTAACCTTCCCCCGCCGCATACCCGATGGCCGGGGTGCGGCTGAGCTCCGCGCCGCTGTCCGTGAGCTGGGCCACGTACAGCTCCCCCGGCTCCGGCGGGAAGTGGGTCATCAGCAGCGTATGCGCGTCCAGGAACCAGGATTCCTGCCGCTGGCCGTTCCAGAAGACCTTGGAGCAGGGGGTAAAGTTCTCCCCTTTCAGAAGCAGGACCTCCCCCTCCGTCTCCCAGCCCGTGAGGGTGATGGGCTCGGTGCCCATATGCAGACGCTTGGGGGCATAGGGATTCTCCCCGCCCCAGACGGCCCGCTCCCCGTAGAGCATATCATATTCCAGCAGCTCCAGCCGCTGCTGATAGGCCGCCTCGTCCATGCTCCCCCGGCTCTGGTGGAGCTTCGTGAGAACGCCCTCGTCATAGCCCAGCAGCCCCATGAGCTCCGCGCCGAGCTGATAGGCCTGGAGGTCCTTGTTATAGGCCCGCAGGCCGTAATTGTTCCAGATCACGTACTCCGTCTCGTAAACGCTGCCGTTTTCCAGCAGCTCGTCCGTGATCTCCAGGCTGGGCAGATGGTCCCCGTAAAAGACCAGCAGCACCGGCTCCTCAAACTCCGCCAGGGCCCGGACCAGCTCGCCCACAAAGGCGTCCGTCTCCCGCAGCTCGTTGACGTAATAGTTATACTCGTTGGTCAGATCCTCCCGCTCCAGGCCCGAAACGGTGATGGCGTACTCCGTGCCCTCCTCCGCGGCGGCGGGATAGCGCCCATGGGGCTGCACGCTGACGGCGTGGATGAAGTCCGGCTCCGGGTCCGCACGCAGGGCCTTCAAAATCTCGCCCGTCAGAATGGTATCCCGGGCCCAGCCCAGGGCGTTGCGCTCCACCCCGTTCATGTACTCCACGGAGGTGAAGCTGTCAAAGCCCAGGTTGGCATAGACCTCGTTGCGCTCATAGAAATTGCCCGTATGGTTATGGACGGCGTGGCTCTTATAGCCCAGGTTCCCCAGCTCGTAGGCCAGGCTCTCGCAGGTCTCGGTTTTCAGCACGGTGCTGAAGGGCACCTCCCCGGCGCCGAAGTAATCCAGGCTCATGCCCGTGAGGACCTCAAATTCCGTGTTCACGGTGCCGCCCCCCACCACCGGCACCGTGAGGAAGCCGGAGGGGCAGGCGTCCTTGAGCACGTCGAAGGCGCGCACGGGGTTGGCGGAGCATTCGATCCCCTTTAAATAGGCCGGGTCGAAGAAGGATTCCAGCTGCACCAGCACCAGGTTGACCCGCTCCCCCTCGGCAAAGCTCCCGCTGCTCTCGGGCAGGCTGATCTCCTGCTCCGGGGGAAGCTGCTCGGCGTAGCCCTCGGGCTCTCCCACGCCGGAGGCCGTAAGGGTCATGCCGAAGCTCCAGACGAAGCCGTAATTCTTATAGGCCAGCAGCAGGTCCGGGGCCGTGCGGGGCATGACCCGGAGCTGATAGCCGGAAAAGATCGTCAGCGCCGCCACGCCCACGGCAAAGGCGGCCGAGAGTGCGGAGCGCCGCAGCTCCCGCTCGCAGCGCCGCAAGCGGCGGAAGGCCAGCACCATGAGAAAGACCAGGGCCGCGATGGCGACGGCGATCAGCAGCAGCTCCCACAGGGACATATAGACCAGGGTGATGCTCCACACAGAAGGCAGGGTACGGATATCCGAGGCCGTCAGCGGCGAGGTGCGGTAGCCGATCAGAATGCAGTTGGTTATGCCCAGGGCCAGCCAGATCACTACCGCCAGCAGGCGGGCGAAGTGGCGGCGGCGGAAAAAGAGGGAGGGCAGCAGCGTGAGAAAGATCACGATGCTGTTCAGCGCGAAGAAGAAGGGATATTCCCAGATCTGCACAAAAACTCCCGCCAGGGAGCGGCGGCTCAGCGTCTCCAGGATCAGATTCAGCAGGGGCGCCAGCCACAGCAGGGTATAGACCCCGTGCCGGTCCAGAAAGGCGGCGGCTCGGCTCCCCAAGGCCCGCAGGCGGGGCAAAAGCCTCGTTTTCAGTTTGTTCATGGCTCCTCCACCTCCCCCATCAGCATAAGAAGCTGTTCCCGGGTCACGGCGCTGGCCGGATGCAGACGCTCCAGCTCGCAGGCCCGGGCCGTGGGATTCAGGCCGACCAGAGGCGTCCCCGGCCTGGCCGGGCCGGCATAAATATGGGTCAGCGCCCGGCGGGTGGCCCGCTCGGTGACGCGCCCGTTGTCGATCTTATAGCGCAGGTCGGCGGAAAAGCGGCGGTCCGTGGCGCTCAGCTCGTCCCGCAGGGGGTCGCCGCTCTCCAGCTCCCAGCAGTGCCGCTCCCGGAAGCGGGCCAGCTCCCGGCTTTCCAGCCAGACGTGGGTCACGCCCCCCGTCCGGCGCAGGACCGCCCCGCCCGCGCTCTCCCGCTCCGGGCGGCAGTCGATGAGGTTCCGCCCGTCGAAGAGCAGGGTCCGGTGACCGGGGAGGCTGCCGCTGCCCCGGAGGGAGGCGGCCTCGTCATAGGCCTCGGGCTCGTTTGTCACGGTCAGCAGGGCGCAGCGCCCGTCCTCGGAAAGGCGCAGCTTGCACAGCCGCTCACCGGGCAGCAGCAGGGGCCCCAGCTCGCAGAGCAGCCGGGCCCGCAGGGGCTTTGTCGGGTCCACGTGGATGACCGTGCCGCCGCAGCCCAGCAGGAGCTGTCCGCGCCGCACGTCCAGGGCCAGGGGCGGCTCCTCCCCCGCCGCGAGGCCGGGGAAGCGATAGCAGAGGAAGCTGTCGAAGCAGACGAGGCTCCCGTCCAGCCGGGCCGAAAGGTCCCCGGCCGAGAGCAGGACCCGGCTCAGATCCGTTTCCGTCAGGTCCAGGCCGGAAAGGTCCGCCCCGCCCAGGGAGCCGCGGCAGAGGTCAAAGAGATGCACGATATTGCGCACCAGGACGCACCAGCGGCGGTTGGGCCGGATAAAATCCCGCACGTCGTCCAGCACCCGGCTCAGAAGGGGCGAAACCAGCCGCAGGCGGGCCTCGCCGCCGGGGAAATCGAAGCCGTTCAGCGTTTCGCCGCAGAGCTCCGCCACCCGCCGCAGCACCGGCTCCGGCAGATAGGTCCCCAGCAGGGCATACTCCCCCCGCAGGGTGTCCTCATAGGCCCGCTCCGCGATGCTCTCAAACAGGCTGTCCCGATCCGGATCGTTCCCCCAGGCCACGGCGTCCCCCCCTTTCCTTTAGCCAAGATAGTTTATTATAGCACCGGGGACGCCGATTTTCAACTATTTCACGCAGCGGGGCCCAGGGCCGCGGCAAACAAAAAACGGGCGATCCCCGCACCCCACAGCGAGGATCGCCCGTTTTCTTTGGAAAGCCAAAAAAGGAGAAACCTTCCCGGCCTCAGCCGGGCAACAGAAAAGCATTTGAGACCTGCCTTTGTCCTTTACGGCCTTACTATAGCACAAGTTTTATTCTCTGTCAAGAATAATCTTTATGAAATATAATATTTTTATGCCTCGTCTCTTTCCGTCAGCGGAGTATAGGGGCGCTTTTTCAGCACGGAGCGGTAGGCCGGGCGCATGATGCGGCCCATGGGGTTCGTGATCTCCTCGATGCGGTGGGCGCACCAGCCCACCATGCGGGCCGTGGCGAAAAGGGGCGTGAAGAGCTCCTCGGGGATGCCCAGCATATCGTAGACGAAGCCGGAGTACATATCCACGTTGGCGCAGATGACCTTGTCGCTCTCAGTCTCGGAGAAGAAGACCTTGGGGGACAGGCGCTCCACGTCCTCGATGAGCTGCAGCTCGTCCAGGCGGCCCTTCATCTCCGCCACGGTGCGGGCAAAGCGCTTGAGCAGGATGGCCCGGGGATCGGAGAGGGTATAGACCGCGTGGCCCATGCCGTAGATGAGGCCGCTGCCGTCCCCGGCGTCGCCCCGGAGGATGCGGCGCAGCTCCGCCTTGATCTCGTCCTCATCCTTCCAGTCCTTCACGTCCTGGCGGATGTGCTTGAACATATTGCTGACGGCGATGTTGGCGCCGCCGTGCTTGGGGCCCTTGAGGGAGCCCACCGCCGCGGCGATGGCGGAATAGATATCCGTCCCCGTGGAGGAGATGGCGCGGCAGACGAAGGCGGAGTTGTTGCCGCCGCCGTGCTCCGCGTGCAGCACCAGGCAGAGGTCCAGCAGGGCGGCCTCCTCCTTGGTGAAGGAATTGTCCCGGCGGATGGAATAGAGGAAGTTTTCCGCCACGCTCATGCCCGGCTGGGAATGATGCAGATACAGGCCCTCCCGGTCATAGAAATGCCGCTTGACGGCAAAGGCGTGGGCCACGATCATGGGCGTGCGGGCAATGAGGCAGAGGGATTTGAACAGCTCCGCCTCCATACCCCTGGCCTCGGGCTCCGGGTCATAGGAATACATGGCCAGGATGGAGCGGGCCAGCTTGTTCATCACGTCCGGGCTGGGGGCCTTGATGATCATATCCGCGGTAAAGTTCTCCGGCAGCTCGCTCCAGCCGTTGATCAGCTCCTTGAACTGCGCAAGCTGCGCCGCCGTGGGCAGGTCCCCGAACAGCAGCAGATAGACCGTTTCCTCATAGCCCAGCCGGTCCTCCCGGATGAAGCCCTCGATCAGATCGTTGATGTCGATGCCCCTGTAGAACAGGTGGCCCTCCTGGGGGATCTTGTCGCCGTCCCCGTCCAGCGTGTAGCCCTGTACGTTGCCGATCTTCGTGATGCCCACCAGAACGCCGGTGCCGTCCGAGTTGCGCAGACCCCGCTTCACGCGGTCATTGGCGTAGTATTTCGGGTCGACGAAGCTGTTGGCCTCCAGCTCCAGGGCGTGGGCGCTCATAAAGCTCCTGGTGTTCTCGGCGAGCTGCTCGCTCATATCGTGATGTGTAAAAGTGCTTGCCATTCGTATTCACCCTTTCCGGCTCAGATTCACGCGGTCTCCCGCGTCAGGTATTTTTGTCCGTTACGTGGAACTGCTTGAGGTTCCCGGTTTTTTCGCTGCGCTTGTCCAGCTCGGCGCGGACCTCGGCGATGTCGATACCGGAGGCCGCCATCATGACCATGACGTGGTAGAAGAGGTCCGCGATCTCGTAGACGGTCTCGGCGTTGTCGCCGTTTTTGGCGGCGATGATGGTCTCGGCGCACTCCTCCCCCACCTTTTTCAGAATCTTGTCCAGGCCCTTGTCGAAGAGATAGCGGGTATAGGAGCCCTCGCTGGGATGGTCCCGGCGATCCAGTATCGTCTGATAAAGCGCGTCAAAGGCGTCCATTTTTATGCCCCTTCCTTTCCATCTTTGATCTTCAATCTTTGATCTTTAATCTTTAATCTTCAATCTTCAATCTT
>CAMVOG010000010.1 GCA_947169005.1 uncultured Clostridia bacterium
TGCTGTTGCGACGCTGGGAAGCGTCGCCTCCTACGTCGCCACCTATGCGCTGTTGTGGGAGGACACGCTGCCCAGCGCGGCCCCCCGCAGCACGGGCGAGGCCGCCCGGTCCCGGGCAGAGCGGACGCCCTTTTTCAGCGCCGTAAAGAGGGTGAGCAGAAAGGCGCCGAGGGCGAATATACCGGACTCCACCCAAATTTCCATATAAATACTGTGGGCGTGGACATAGGGGAAGTGAGCGTGGTAATAGCCGCCGTAAACGGCGGTCTCCTTCACGACGCTGGTGCCGAGGCCGAGACCGGTGAGGGGGTGATTGCAGATCATTTCATAGACTGCCGTGTAAATATAGGTCCTGCTGTTGATGGAGGAATCGGCCCCTGTAAAGGTGGTGAAAAACCGGTTCAGGATCGTGGAGGGCAGCAGGGGCAGCGCGATAAACACCAGGATCAGACAGAGGGGGATCAGCCGGGGCCGCGCGGCCATGAGCATCACCAGAAGCCCCAGGGCAAAGGACAGCCAGGCGCCCCGGGAATAGGTCATGACCATGCAGGCCAGGGCCAGGAGGAAGGCCAGGAAGAAGACGGCCTTCAGGCTCCGCTCCCGCAGGTGGATGCCCATGCTCAGCATCACCGGGGTGAAGAACACCAGCACGTTGGCAAAGGCGTTGGGGTTGTCGAAGAAGGAATAGACCCGGCCCGGCATATTGGCGTTCAGCTCCAGGTCCGTGAAGGAGGAGCTGGCCGGGATGCCCACCACGAAGACTTGATAGAAGCCGTAAACGCAGGCTACGATCATACCCAGGGCCAGGGTCAGCGTCAGCAGGCGGAACTGCTTTTCGTTCTTCATGCCGGAAACGCAGACGATCACCAGCAGGGCGCAGGTGATGGAGAAATAGACGAAGCGGCTGCTGAGCTGCATGCTCAGCGACCAGAAGGCGGAGGCCAGGCTGATAAAGAGGAACAGCAGCGGCCAGGGGCCCAGCACGTCCAGCCGCAGAAGCCCTTCCCCGCCCCGGCGGATATTGCGCAGCCAGAGCAGCACGAGGGAGGCGAAGGAGAGGATCAGACTGTAGAGATTGTTCCACACGGAATGATGCACCGACAGCAGCGCCAGCACCGTCAGACAGAAGAGGTAGGGCGCCAGCCGCCCCAGCCCCCGCAGGAGCAGGACGAAATGGCTCTCCTCCATCGTATCCGGAAAGCGGGCGTAGAGGGCATGGAGGGCCCGCGGGACGCAGTTGGCGATGGCGTCCAGGACCTTATAGGTCCGGCTCTGCCGCCACAGGCTCTCCGTCCGGCTCTCGGACAGGAACAGGTGATGGATCAGACTGTGCTCGCACAGGCGGCCCACCCAGGCCATCAGCCGCAGCAGCAGGGTCCCCGCCAGCGAGCGGCGGGCGGCCTCCCCGGCCCGGCGCAGCAGCGGCGCCAGCCAGCCCAGCAAGAGGCTGTTACGCAAAAGCTCCAAAGCGGCTCACCCCCTGTTTCTGTTCTTGACGGCGTAGAGCGCCGCCAGCAGCCCATAGGCCCGGGCGCGGACCAGGGCGGCCACCAAGGTCTTGTTGCGCCCCATTCCCGTGGGCTTATGCTCCCGGATCGCCCGGGCATAGTCGGGCTCCCGGCAGATGGCCTTCAGGCCCTTGACCTTCCCGCCGAAGCCCGCGGGATTGCCGGGGGCGAATTCGTTGCCCACCGCGATGAGCAGCCCCGCCCACAGGGTCGTATACTCCCAGTCCGGCGTCACGGAAAGGCCGTGCTTGCGCACCAGTTCCCGCTTCGCGGCAAAGGAGCGCCGGAAGGTCTCGGAATAGCCGGGCAGGTAACGGCGGGTGACGGAGGCCGGGTTGAGGCAATAGCGATACAGCGCCTCGTCCACCACGGCCAGGCTGCTGCCCCCGCCGAAATAATCGATCAGAAAGATCTCGTCCTCCAGATAGGCCCCGCTGAAGCGCAGGCCCGCCGCCCGCACCTTGGCGAGATCAAAGAGATAGCACCAGATGAAGCCGTTGAAGGAGGCCTGCAACCGGTCGCAGAGCAGGGAGTGAACGATCAGCTCCCGGGCGGCCCCGGCGTCATAGAAGCCGCCAGGCACATGGGCCTCGTATTCCGCAAGGGTCCCGTCCGGTGCCTCCGCCAGGAAGTTGCACAGCACGGTCTCCGCCCCGGTCTCCTCCAGGGCCCGGAGCATGGTCTCATAGGCCTCGGGCAGCAGATGGTCGTCCGCGTCCACGAAGGCCAGCCGCTCCCCCCGCGCGGCGTCGATGCCCGCGTTGCGGGCCCGGCTCACGCCGCCGTTGGGCTGATGCAGCACCCGCACCCGCTCGTCCGCCGCGGCGTATTCATCGCAGATCCGCGGCGTCTCGTCCGTGGAGCCATCGTCGACCACGATCAGCTCCAGGTCCCGAAAGCTCTGCCCCAGGATCGAATCCAGGCAGCGCTTCAAGGTCTCCCGCGCGTTGTAGGCCGGCACGATCACGCTGAGCTGCGGCATTGTCATCATCCTTTCCGCTCCCCGCCCATCGGAAGGAGAGCCTCACGGTTTCTGTCTTTTTATTATATCGCAGCTTTCCCTTGATTTCAACTGCAAAAACGGTAAGAAACCGATTCGGGTCTCTCCTCCTCCCGGCGGCGCATCAAGGCCACGGCCTGTTCGGTGATCCACCTGTTCAGCCGCGCCAGTTCCCTGGCGTTCAGCGCCGCCCCGTGCCGAATCCTCCGTTCCCCCGCCTGCCGCAGCAGGGCAACGAGCAGCAGCCGCGCCTGTTTCTTGCAGTCCTCCCGCCATTCTCGTCTCATACTTGCTCCTCCTTCGATCATGATCTGCCCCTTTTTCCCGGGCAGCCCCATCATACTCCCTGTCTGCCGCCGATTTTGTCGAAGGCCGTCGCAATCCCAAATTATTTGGTCCTTTTCCCGGAAAAAGCACAAGATATGGTGTTTTTCAGCGGAACGGGTCGGACCCGAGGAAACAAAATACCCTCTCTTTCGCGCTATAGTCGCAAAAGAGAGGGTATTTCTCAAACAGGCTTTGCGGTGAGAGGCTTACACCAGCTCGATGATCGCCATCTCAGCGGCGTCGCCGCGACGGGCGCCGACGCGCACGATGCGGGTGTAACCGCCGTTTCTTTCCGCATACTTGGGGGCCAGCTCGGAGAAGATCTTGGTCACCACGTCCTCCTTCGTAATGAAGGCGAGGGCCGCGCGGCGGGAAGCCAGCGTGTTCTTCTTTCCGAGGGTAATCATCTTCTCAGCAAGGGGCTTGACTTCCTTGGCTCTGGTGACGGTGGTCTCCATGCGGCCATTCGCCAGCAGATCGGTGACCTGCTGACGCAGCATCGCCTTGCGCTGGGCAGTCGTCTTGCCGAGCTTCCGTGTTCCGGGCATTGGTTTTTCCTCCTCGTACAGAGTTCACCGTGTTGTCACGGCGTTCAGTTGTTGTCGTCGCTGGCAAGGGACAGGCCCATCATTGTCAGCTTATGGATAACTTCTTCCAGGGACTTGCGGCCCAGGTTGCGGACCTTGATCATCTCGTCCTCGGTCTTGCTGATGAGGTCCTCCACCGTATTGATATTGGCTCTCTTCAGGCAGTTGAAGCTGCGCACGGAGAGATCCAGCTCCTCGATGGTGAGCTCCAGCACCTTGTCACGGGTGGTCTCGCTCTTCTCCACCACCGTGGACTTGCTGCCCATGGACTCGCTCAGATCCGTAAAGAGCGTGAAGTGGTCGCAGAGTATGCGGGCGGCCAGGGAGATCGCGTCCCGGGCGGTGATGGTCTTGTCGGTCCAGACCTCGATGGTCAGCTTGTCATAGTCCGTCATGTTGCCCACACGGGTGTTCTCAACGGAGTAATTGACCTTGACCACGGGGGTGTAAATGGAGTCGATGGGGATCACGCCGATGATCTGCTGGGGCAGCTTGTTCCGGTCCGCGCTCACGTAGCCGCGGCCCTTGCTGATGGTCATTTCCATGTTCAGCGTGGCGTCCGGCCCCAGGGTGGCGATGGGCTGCTCGGGATTGAGGATCTCCACCTCCGCGTCGGCCTTGATGTCACCGGCGGTGACCAGGCCCTCGCCGGAGGCTTCGATATATACGGTCTTGGTCCCTTCGCAATGAAGTCTCGCAATGACGCTTTTCAGATTGAGGACGATCTCGGTCACGTCCTCTTTCACACCGGGTATGGTGGAAAACTCGTGTGCAACGCCGGCGATCTTGACCGAGGTGATGGCAGTGCCCTCCAGAGAGGAGAGCAGCATCCGTCTCAGGGAGTTGCCCAGGGTCGTACCGTAGCCCCGCTCCAGCGGCTCTACGATAAACTTGCCGTAGGAATCATCCCCAGGGGTCTCGACGCACTCGATACGCGGCTTTTCAATTTCTACCATATTCTATAATACCCTCCTCGTTCTAACGCGCGAAAAGCGCGCTTCTTCTCAGCTTACCAATCAGTGAGGGTTCGTCAGGCTTACTTGGAGTACAACTCGACGATGAGATGCTCCTCGATAGGCAGGTCGATGTCTTCTCTGGCGGGCATATCCACGATGCGCGCGGTCAGATTGCTCACGTCGGTCTCCATCCAGCGGGGAGAGGTGCAGTAAGCGCCCTCCTCCTTCACGGTCTTGAACTTGACGGAGGCGCGGCTGCGCTCGCTGATCGCGATCACGTCGCCGGGCTTGACGAGGTAGGAGGGGATATTGACCTTGCGGCCGTTCACGGTGAAGTGGCCGTGGGTAACGGCCTGGCGGGCATCACGACGGGTGGAGCAGAAGCCGGTGCGGAAAGCGACGTTGTCCAGGCGGCGCTCAATGAGGACCAGCAGGTTCTCGCCGGTCTGGCCGGGAGCCTTCAGGGCCTTCTCATAATAGCCGCGGAACTGCTTCTCCAGGATGCCGTAGACGAACTTGACCTTCTGCTTCTCGTTCATCTGGGTGGCATACTCGCTCTGCTTTCTTCTCATCTGGCCCTTGGGGTTGCGCTTGGTATCCTTGTGGGCGTAGCCCATCGCCGCGGGGGAGATATTCAGTGCCTTGCAGCGCTTGGCCACAGGCTGCATATTCTTAGCCATTGTTCATAACCTCCTTCATTAAACGCGGCGTCTCTTGGGCGGGCGGCATCCGTTGTGGGGGATGGGCGTAACGTCCTTGATCATCTGGACCTCCAGCCCGGCGCTCTGCAGCGCGCGGATGGCGGCCTCACGCCCGGAACCGGGCCCCTTGACATAGACCTCAACGGTCTTCAGGCCATGCTCCATAGCGGCCTTCGCGGCAGTCTCAGCGGCGGTCTGCGCGGCGAAGGGCGTGGACTTCTTGCTTCCGCGGAAGCCCATGCCGCCGGCGGACGCCCAGCTGATGGCGTTGCCCTGCAGGTCGGTGATGGTGACCATGGTGTTGTTGAAGGAGGAGCGGATATGCACCGCGCCCTTCTCAATATTCTTACGCTCGCGGCGCTTGCCTCTTACGCGCTGCTTCGCATTTGTCTTAGCTGCCATTACATATCCCTCCCTTACTTCTTCTTATTGGCGATGGTTCTCTTGGGACCCTTGCGGGTACGCGCGTTGGTCTTGCTGCGCTGGCCGCGGACAGGCAGGCCCTTTCTGTGGCGCAGGCCGCGATAGCTGCCGATCTCGGTCAGTCTCTTGATATCGAGGGCGACGGACCGTCTCAGGTCGCCTTCCACGACGTAATGCTTATCGATCACTTCACGAAGCTTGGCTTCGTCCTCCTCGGTGAGGTCCTTAACTCTGGTGTCGGGGTTAATACCTGTAGCCTTGAGGATATCGGACGCGCTTTTTCTGCCAATGCCATAGACGTAAGTGAGGCCGATCTCGACCCGCTTCTCTTTGGGCAAATCAACGCCGGCAATACGTGCCATACTTATCGATCAATCCTTTCGTTAATACTTCAGGGATCAGCCCTGTCTCTGCTTATGCTTCGGGTTGTCACAAATGACCATTACTTTGCCCTTGCGCTTGATGATCTTGCACTTCTCGCACATGGGCTTTACTGAAGGTCTTACTTTCATTTCAGAAACCCTCCTTGTACTAAAGAATCGTGTGTTACTTGCTTCTCCACGTGATCCTGCCGCGCGTGAGGTCATACGGTGAGATCTGCACGGTGACCTTATCGCCGGGAAGAATTCTTATGAAGTTCATTCTGAGCTTACCGGAAATGGTGGCCAGGATCGTGTGGCCGTTTCCGATATCGACGGTGAACATCGTGTTGGGCAGGGATTCTACCACTGTTCCTTCGAGTTCAATAGCGTCGGATTTTGCCAAAATACGTCCCTCCCTGGATCAATTGTTGACGGTGGCCTTATACTTGGCCATCGCCCGCCGCAGCTCGGCGTCCAAGGGCCGGTCTCCGATCAGATCGCTGACCGCCTCATAGCCGCTCTCGGGCAGGAATCTTACATGACGAAGGTTTTTTCGCTTCGGATGCGCCAGCTTTCGCTGCTTGCCATCCGCCAGGAGCACCTCTTTCCCGTCCTGTTTCAGAACGAAGAAGAGCTCTCCTTTATCTCGCCCGGCCAGGGACTGGGCCAGTCCGACGGGTTTATCGGACATAGCCGTCTCCCTTCAGGGGGGTCAGGATCTCCGGGCCGTCCTTGGTAATCAGCACGGTGTTCTCGTAGTGGGCCGCGGGCTTGCCGTCCGCCGTCTCCACGGTCCAACCGTCGCTGAGGACCTTGATCTCCGCCGTGCCCAGGTTCACCATGGGCTCGATGGCGATGGTCATGCCCGGCACCAGGCGGGGCCCGTGTCCGGCATTGCCGTAATTCGGGACCTCCGGCTCCTCATGGAGCTTGCTGCCCACCCCGTGGCCTACATACTCGCGGACTACCCCGTAGCCGAAGCTCTCCACATATTCCTGAATGGCATGGGAAATATCTCCGATGCGGTAGCCCGGGCAGGCGAATTTGATGCCTTCAAAAAAGCTCTGGCGGGTCACTTCGACCAGCTTTCTCACTTCATCGCTGACTTCACCGGCAAAATAGGTCGCCGCGCAGTCCCCGTGGAAGCCGCCGATATAGGCGCCCACGTCGACGCTCACGATGTCCCCTTCCTTGATCCGGCGGTGGCCGGGAATGCCGTGTATCACCTCGTTGTTCACGGAGATACAGGCGCTTCCCGGATAACCGTTGTAATGCAGGAAGGAGGGCTTGGCGCCCTGGCTGACGATAAAGTCGTGCACGGCCCTGTCGATCGCCTTGGTGGATACGCCGGGCTTCACCATTTCCCCTGCCAAAGCACGGGCAGCCGCGGTAATTTTGCCCGCCTTGCGCATCGCCTCAACGTCGTGGGCTGTTTTGAGAGAGATCACTTGATCATCTCCAGTGCCGCCATCACTCTCTTGGTGGTCTCTTCCACACTGGCCGTACCGTCGATGGGGAGGAGCTTGCCCCGCTCTTTGTAGAAGCCGATGATGGGCTCCGTCTCCGCGTGGTACACAGCCAGGCGCTGGCGCACCGTCTCCGGGCGGTCGTCGTCACGAATAACGAGCTTGTCGCCGCAGACGTCGCACACGTCTTCCACTTTGGGAGGATTCGCTTCGATATTATAGCTTGCTCCGCACTTGTTGCAGACGCGTCTGCCCTGCATGCGGTGCTCGATCTCTTCGTCGGAGATCTCGATGGAGACAGCCGCGTCGATCACGACGCCCATCTTCTCCAGCATCTCCGCCTGGACCAGCGTTCTGGGCATACCGTCCAGAATGTAGCCGGCCTTGAACTCGTCCTTGGCCAGGAAATCCTTTACGACGCCGATGACGATCTCGTCCGGGACGAGCTTGCCGGCGTCCATATACTCCTTGGCCTGCAGGCCGACGGGCAGACCTTCCTTGATCGCGGTGCGGAGGATGTGGCCGGTGGAGAGGGTGGGGATGTTCAGGCTCGCGCTGATCTTGGCGGCCTGGGTGCCCTTACCCGCGCCGGGAGGGCCGAGCATAATAAGGTTCATACCGATCTCACTCCTTTGCGATCACTCAAGGAAGCCCTTGTAGTGGCGCATCATCATCTGGGTCTCCAGGCTCTGCACGATCTCGAGGGCAACGCCCACGACGATGATGATGGAGGTACCGCCCAGATAAATGCTGCTCATGTTGGTGAACTTACTGAAGAGGATGGGCAGCACGCAGACGATGCCCAGATAAATGGCGCCGAAGAGCGTGATGCGGCCCAGCACCTTGGAGATAAACTCGCTGGTGGGGCGGCCGGCGCGGAAGCCGGGGATGAAGCCGCCGTTCTTCTTCAGGTTGTTCGCGATCTCGATGGGATTGAACTGGATGGTGGCATAGAAGTAGCTGAAGGCGATGATCAGCAGGAAGTAGATGATCATATACAGGACACTGGTGGTGTCGATCGCCGACAGGAAGCCATGCCAGAAGGTCCCCTCCGCCGGAGCGGGGAAGAAGGCCGCGATGGTGGCCGGCAGAGACGCGATGCTCTGGGCGAAGATGACGGGCATGACGCCGGACATATTCACCTTGACGGGCAGGTGCGTGCTCTGGCCGCCGTACATCTTCCGGCCAACGACGCGCTTGGAATACTGGATCGGGATGCGGCGCTCCGCCTTGCTGACGAAGACGATGAGAACCACAATCACGATGACGCCGATAACGATGGCCAGGAAGCCGATCCAGGACAGGGCGCCGGTGGTCAGATTGGTAACGAGGGTGACCACGGCGGTGGGCAGTCTGGAAATGATGCTGGCGAAGAGGATAACGGAGATGCCGTTGCCGATACCGAACTCGGTGATCTGCTCGCCCATCCACATCAGCAGGGAAGCGCCTGCCACGAAGGTGAGGATGATGACGACAGCGGGCAGGAAGCCGGTGTTCTCGCCGAGGATGCCGTAGTTGCGGCACATCATGAAGTAACCGAAGCCCTGCAGCAGGCCGATGATAACGGTAGCGTAACGGGTGATGGAGGCGATCTTCTTGCGGCCCTCCTCGCCGCCCTCCTTCTGCAGTCTTTCGAGAGCAGGGATGGCGATGCAGAGGAGCTGCATGATGATCGACGCGTTGATATAGGGCTGGATGGACAGCGCAAAAATGGTGCCGTGAGAGAAAGCGCTGCCGCTCATGGCGTTGACCAGGCCCAGAACGGTGTTCTGGAGCTGGCCGAAATAGGTGTTCAGCAGCTCGGTGTCAATGTAAGGAACCGGAACAGCGTTACCGATACGGTAAAGGAGGATGATAAACAGGGTAAACAGGATCTTCTTCCTCAGCTCTTCGATCTTCCACGCGTTTCTGAATACCTGGAACATTTACACCACCTCGGTCTTTCCGCCTGCCGCCTCGATCTTGGTTTTAGCACTCTCGGAGAAAGCGGACGCCTTCACGGTCAGCTTCTTGGTGATTTCCCCGTTGCCGAGGATCTTGACGCCGTAGACGCACTTGGAGAGGATGCCGGCCTCCAGCAGGGCGGCCGCGTCAACGACGGCGCCGTCGTCAAACTTATCCAGGGCGGAAACGTTCACCGCCTCCAGGGGCTTGGCGAAGATGTTGTTGAAGCCTCTCTTGGGCAGACGGCGGGCGAGGGGCATCTGGCCGCCTTCGAAGCCGATACGGACGCCGCCGCCGCTTCTGGCCTTCTGGCCCTTATGGCCGCGGCCCGCGGTCTTGCCGTTGCCGGTGCCGGCGCCTCTGCCCTTGCGCTTGGTCTCCTTCACGGAGCCGGGAGCGGGACTCAGTTCATGCAAATTCATTTTGTCGCCCTCCTTATTCCTCAGTCACCTGAAGCAGATAACCGATCTGGGCGATCTTGCCTCTGGTCTGTTCGTTATCGGGCTGCACGGTCACGTTGCCGATCTTTCTGAGCCCGAGAGAATTGGCAGTAGCGATATGCTTATCCAGTCTGCCGTTCAAGCTCTTGACGAGCTTGATCTTAAGCTTAGCCATGTCAAGCCCTCCTTATCTGATGTCTTCAGGGGCCTTGCCTCTGATCTTGGCGACCTGCTCGACGTTTCTCAGAGTCATAAGGCCCTGCATGGTGGCGGCAACGACGTTGTTGGGGTTGTTGGTGCGCAGGCACTTGGTACGGATGTTCTTGATACCGGCCGCCTCGACCACCGCACGGACGGCGCCGCCGGCGATAACGCCGGTGCCTTCGGGGGCGGGCTTGAGCAGCACGCGCCCGGCGCCGAACACGCCGATGATCTCGTGAGGAATGGTGGTGCCATCCAGCACGATGGTGGTCAGGTTCTTCTTGGCATCCTCAATACCCTTGCGGATGGCCTCGGAAACCTCGGCGGCCTTGCCGAGTCCGTAGCCGACCTTGCCCTTGCCGTCGCCGACGACGACCAGCGCGGAGAACTTCATGATGCGTCCGCCCTTAACGGTCTTGGAAACGCGGTTGAGGGAAACGACCTTTTCGATATACTCGGACTGAGCGGCATCCTGGTTTCTGTTGTTATTGTAAGCCATGTTCGATCTCCTTCCCCTTAGAACTTGAGGCCGCCCTCGCGGGCGCCTTCCGCCAGGCTCTGGACGCGGCCGTGATAGACGTAACCGCCGCGGTCAAAGACCACTTCGGTGATGCCCTTGGCGACAGCGCGCTCAGCGACCGTCTGGCCGACCTTCTTGGCGGCGTCGCAGTTGCCGCCGGTCATGCCGAAGTCCTTCTCGACGGAGGAAGCGGAGACCAGGGTCTTGCCGCTGACGTCGTCGATGACCTGGGCGTAGATGTGGTTCAGGCTTCTGAACACGTTGAGTCTGGGTCTCTCGGGCGTACCGGAGATCTTCGCCCTTACTCTCTTATGGCGCTTGAGTCTCTGCGCCTTGGTATCAGGTCTTTTAATCATTTAGGTACACCTCCCATTACTTACCGCCGGTCTTGCCTTCCTTGCGGCGGATGACTTCGTCAGCGTACTTGATGCCCTTGCCCTTGTAAGGCTCGGGGGGTCTGCGCTTGCGAACGTCCGCGGCAAACTGGCCGACCAGCTGCTTATCGATACCGTTGATGACGATCTTGTTGGGATCAGGCACGTCGATGGTGATGCCGTCGATCTCATCGACCGTGACCTGGTGAGAAAAGCCCAGGTTCATGACGAGCTGCTTGCCCGTCTTCTGCACTCTGTAGCCCACGCCGTTGACCTCCAGTTCCTTCTTGAAGCCGTGGGTGACGCCCTCCACCATGTTGGCGATGAGGGTGCGGGACAGACCGTGCAGGGAGCGATTCTGCTTTTCATCGTTGGGTCTCTCAACGGTCACGACGCCCGCGTCGACCTTCACGGTCATGGCGGGATGGATCTTTCTCTCCAGCGTGCCCTTGGGACCCTTGACGGTGACGAGGTTGCCCTCGCCGACCTTGACCTCCACTCCGGCGGGAATGGCGATGGGAGCTCTACCGATTCTTGACATTGTTCCCTGCCCCCCTTACCAGACGAACGCAAGGACTTCGCCGCCGACATGCGCTTCGCGCGCCTTCTTGTCGGTCATGACGCCCTTGGAGGTGGAGATGATGGCGATACCCAGGCCCTTGAGAACGCGGGGCAGCTCGTCGGCGCCGGCGTAAACGCGCAGGCCGGGCTTGCTGACTCTTCTCAGGCCGGAGATCACCGCTTCTTTACCGGCGTTGTACTTCAGAGCGACGCGAATGACGCCCTGGGTACCGTCGTCGATGATCTGGAAGTTCTTGATATACCCTTCCTCCTGGAGAATGCCGGCAATGGCCTTCTTCATGTTGGAGGCGGGGATATCAACCGTGTCGTGCTTTGCGGAATTGGCGTTGCGGATTCTGGTGAGCATATCCGCAATGGGGTCCGTGATCTGCATTGTAGTATATCCTCCTTGTTTAGAGTTACAGGCACTAACCTGTTCAGGCAGCGAGGTATCACAACCAATGTCCCGCGCCTTCCGGGCCGGCTGCCCGGCTCTTGCGGGCAATTGGAAATGACCTTTCGCCGTCCTATTGACGAATTGTGTTTCCCGGGCTTACCAGGAGGCCTTCTTCACGCCGGGGAGCTGGCCCTTGTAGGCGAGCTCGCGGAAGCAGATACGGCAGATGCCGTAGTCACGCAGGTAGGCGTGGGGGCGGCCGCAGATCTTGCATCTGTTATAGCGGCGGCTGGAGAACTTGGGAGTCCTCTGCTGCTTCAGGATCATAGATTTCTTAGCCATGACTCTTTCTCCTCCTTAAGCCTGGGTGAAGGGAGCGCCCAGCAGGCTGAGCATCTCTCTCGCTTCCTCATCGGTCTGGGCGGTCGTGCAGATGACGATGTCCATGCCGCGGATCTTGTCGATCTTGTCATACTCGATCTCGGGGAAGATCAGCTGCTCCTTGATGCCCAGGGCGTAGTTGCCTCTGCCGTCGAAGGAGTTGGGGTTGATGCCGCGGAAGTCACGCACACGGGGCAGGGCCACGTTGAGCAGTCTGTCCAGGAACTCCCACATACGGTCGTGGCGAAGGGTGACCTTCACGCCGACGGGCATACCCTCTCTGACCTTGAAGTTGGCCACGGACTTTCTCGCCTTGGTCACGACGGCGTGCTGGCCGGTGATGGCGGAAATCTCATTGACCACGGCGTCCAGACCCTTGGCGTTGTCCTTCACGTCGCCGCAGCCCACGTTGACCACGATCTTCTCCAGGCGGGGGATCTGCATGGGGCTCTTGTACTCGAACTTCTTCATCAGCGCGGGAGCGACATCCTCCACGTACTTCTTGTTCATTCTCGTCATAGTCGTTTATCCTCCCTTAAATGGTCTCGCCGCACTTCTTGCAGACGCGGACCTTGGAGCCATCCTCCATGATCTTGTACGCCGCTCTCGTGGGCTTGCTGCACTTGGGGCAGATACGCATGACCTTGGAGGCGTAGATGGGAGTTTCCATCTTGATGATGCCGCCCTCCTCGCCCTGCTTGCGGGGCTTCTTGTGCTTCTGGGCGACGTTGACGCCCTCGATGATGAGCTTGCCGTTCTTCGGGTCGGCACGGAGGACCTTGCCCTCCTTGCCCTTGTCCTTGCCGGACAGGACCACAACGGTATCGTCTTTTCTGATTTTCATGTCTCTGCCTCCCCCTTAAATAACTTCCGGGGCGAGGGACAGGATCTTCATGTAATCCTTGTCACGCAGCTCCCTGGCGACGGGCCCAAAGATACGGGTCCCTCTCGGGTTCTTGTCGTCCCTGATGAGGACGGCGGCGTTCTCGTCGAAGCGGACGTAGGTGCCGTCCGCGCGGCGGACTCCCTTGGCGGAGCGGACGATCACGGCCTTGACGACCTCGCCCTTCTTCACGGTGCCGCCGGGGGCCGCCTTGCGGACAGACGCCACGATCACGTCACCGATGTTGCCGTATTTTCTCTTGGAGCCGCCCAGCACACGAATGCACTTGATCTCTTTGGCGCCGGTGTTGTCGGCGACCTTCAGATAGGTTTCCTGCTGAATCATTGTGGCCCCTCCTTACTTCGCTTTTTCGATGATCTCGACCAGGCGCCATCTCTTGTCCTTGGAAAGGGGTCTGGTCTCCATCACTCTCCCAGTATCGCCGACACCGCACTCGTTGTTCTCGTCGTGGGCCTTCAGCTTGTAGGTCCTCTTGATGATCTTCTTGTAGAGCGGATGGGCAACGCGGTCCTCCACCGCGACGACAATGGTCTTATCCATCTTGTCGGAAATGACCTTGCCGGTTCTGGTCTTTCTGGAAGTCGTTCTTTCACTCATGTCCATTCACTCTCCTTACCGCCCAAGCTCTTTTTCGCGGATAACGGTCTTGACTCTGGCAATATTTTTCTTGACTTCGGCAATCTTGATGGGGTTGTCGAGCTGGTTGGTCGCGTGCTGCATCCGCAGGAAGAACAGGTCCTTCTTCAGGTCGAGCAGCTTGGCGTTCAGTTCCTCGGCGGTCAGGCCGCGCACTTCACTTGCCTTCATCATTCTTCACCACCTGTCTCGGTTTCACGGGCGACGATCTTCGTCTTGCAGGGCAGCTTGTGCCCGGCCAGACGCAGGGCCTCGCGGGCCACGTCCTCGGTCACGCCGGCGATCTCAAAGAGAACTCTGCCGGGCTTGACGACGGCGACCCAGTACTCGGGGAAGCCTTTACCGGAGCCCATACGGGTCTCAGCGGGCTTCTGAGTGACGGGCTTATCGGGGAAGATCTTGATCCACACCTGGCCGCCTCTCTTGATATAACGGGTCATGGCGATACGGGCCGCCTCGATCTGGTTGCTGGTAATCCAGCAGGGCTCGGTGGCCTGGATGCCGAACTCACCGTAGGTAACGGTATTGCCGCGGGTGGCCTTACCGGTCATGCGGCCTCTCTGCACCTTGCGGTACTTAACTCTCTTCGGCAGAAGCATCAGTTAGCTCCTCCTTCCTTGGGTGTTCCGTTGGGTCTGCCCTGACCCTGGGGTCTCGGGCCGCCCTGACGGGGGGCGAAGCCGCCGGGCCTGCGGTCCCCGCCGGGTCTCCGGTCACCGCCCGGACGGCGGTCACCCTGGCGGCGGTCCCCGCGGCGATTGTCGCGGCGGTCTCTGCGGTCATAGGGCTTGGTGGTATCCATGGTTCTGGGAGTGGTGCGCAGGGTCTGGCTGAGGATCTCGCCCTTGTAGATCCAGACCTTCACACCGATGCGGCCGTAGGTGGTGGCGGCCTCGGCGAAGCCGTACTCAATGTCGGCTCTCAGGGTCTGCAGGGGGATGGTGCCCTCATGATAGCTCTCGGAACGGGCGATCTCGGCGCCGCCCAGACGGCCGGACACGGCCACCTTGATGCCGCGCACACCCAGGCGCATGGCTCTGGACATGGCGTTCTTCATGGCGCGGCGGAAGGAGATACGCTTCTCCAGCTGCTGGGCGATGTTCTCGGCCACGAGCTGGGCGTTGATGTCGGGCTGCTTGACCTCGACGATGTTCAGGGAGACGGGCTTGCCCAGCTTCTTCTCCATGAGGAGGCGGAGCTTCTCGATCTCCGTGCCGCCCTTGCCGATCACGACGCCGGGGCGGGAGCAGTGGATATAGATCTTCACGCGGGCGTTGTCTCTCTCGATCTCGATCTTCGGAACGCCGGCGCCGTAAAGAGTCTTCTTCAGGAACTTGCGGATGTTATAGTCCTCAACGATGAGGTCGCCGACCTTCTCGTTTCTGGCGTACCAGCGGGAATCCCAGTCCTTGATGACGCCGACTCTGAGGCCGTGGGGATTAACTTTCTGTCCCATGATCTCACTCCTTTTCCTTAACAACTACGGTGATGTGCGACGTTCTCTTGAGGATGCGGGCGTAGCCGCCTCTGGCTCTGGCCATGCCTCTCTTGAGGGTGGGGCCGGGGTTGGCATAGGTCTCGGAAACGTAGAGATTGTCGGGATCCATCGAGTGATTGTTCTCAGCGTTGGCCACGGCGCTGTTGACGAGCTTCAAAAGCAGCTCGGCGGCGGCGTTGGGCGTATTCTGCAGGATCGCCACGGCGGTCTTGGTGTCCTGGCCGCGGATGAGGTCGCAGACGATCTTGACCTTACGGGGAGTGATACGGGCGTGCGTCAGTTGCGCTCTTGCTTCCATGTCAGCTCTCCTCCTTACTTCGTAGTCTTGCTGCCGGCGTGACCTCTGAAGGTGCGCGTGGGAGCAAACTCACCGAGCTTGTGGCCGACCATATCCTCGGTGACGTAAACCGGGACGTGTCTGCGGCCATCGTGGACGGCGATGGTGTGTCCGACGAAAGAGGGGAAGATGGTGGAAGCTCTCGACCAGGTCTTCAGGACCTTCTTGTCGCCGGTCTTGTTCATTTCATCGACCCTTTTCAGCAGCTCAGGCGCGGCAAAGGGCCCCTTCTTAATACTTCTGCTCATAGCTCTTAGCCCTCCTTACTTCGCGTTGCGGTGCTTGACGATGACCTTCTCGGTGCGGTTCTTGGTCTTTCTCGTCTTATAACCCAGCGCGGGCTTGCCCCACGGGGTCACAGGGCCGGGACGACCGACGGGGCTCTTGCCCTCGCCGCCGCCGTGAGGATGGTCCACAGGGTTCATGACGGAGCCGCGGACGGTGGGACGCCAGCCCATGTGGCGTTTGCGGCCGGCCTTGCCGATCTTCACGTTCTCATGCTCCAGGTTGCCCACCTGGCCGATCACGGCGGTGCAGGCGGTGCGGACATAACGGACCTCGCCGGAGGGGAGACGGACCTGGGCCAGCTTGCCTTCCTTGGCCATCAGCTGAGCGGCGGCGCCGGCGCTGCGCACGAGCTGAGCGCCCTTGCCGGGATAAAGCTCGATGTTGTGGATGATGGTGCCCACGGGAATCTCGCTGATGGGCAGGCAGTTGCCGGGCTTGATATCCGCGGCGGCGGAGGAGAGGACCTTGTCGCCGGGCTTCATGTCCACGGGAGCGATGATATAGCGGCGCTCGCCGTCGGCGTACTCCACCAGGGCGATATAGGCGCTGCGGTTGGGATCGTACTCGATGCGCTGCACAGTGCCCTCAACGTCCAGCTTGTCGCGCTTGAAGTCGATGACTCTGTACTTGCGGCGGTTGCCGCCGCCGCGATGGCGGACGGTGATGCGGCCGTAGCTGTTGCGGCCGGAATTCTTCTTGAGGACCTCCAGGAGGCCTCTTTCAGGCTTGGCCTTCTTATCGACGCCGTCAAAGCCGGACACGGTCATGTGTCTGCGAGACGGAGTAGTGGGCTTAAAAGTTTTAACAGGCATTTATCACACCATCCCTTCAAAGAATTCGATGGTCTTGGAGCCCTCGGTGAGCTTGACCACGGCCTTCTTCCAGCTGGCGGAGAAGCCGGCGGGATAGGCGCCGTTGCGTCTCTTGCGGCCGCGGACGTGGGTCGTGGTGACCTTCTCGACCTTGACGCCGAAGATCTCCTCCACAGCGTGGGCGATCTCAGGCTTCGTGGCGTCCTTGGCGACCTCAAAGGCGTACTTTTTGATATCCGACTGTTCCATGGACTGCTCGGTCACGATGGGGCGGACGATAACATCATATACAGTTCTCATTTCAGGCATAGACCTCCTCAATGATCGAGAGGGCTTCCTTGTCCACGACCAGCTTGTCGGCATGCATGATGCCGTACACGCTCCACAGGACCTTCTTGCTGTTGTCGTTCTCGTCGGCGTAAGCAAAGGTGGTGGCGACGCCGGGGATGTTGCGGGAGGACTTGACCACGTTCTCCTGCAGCCCGTTGGTCACGATCATGGCTTTTCCCTCGGCGTTGATGGCGGCGAGGAACTTCGCGAAATCCTTGGTCTTGATGGTGTCCATCTTCAGGCTGTCGATGACGATGACGTTGCCGGCGGCGGCCTTGATGGAAAGGGCGCTTCTGAACGCGAGGGCCTTGACCTTCTTGTTCAGGCTGTATCTGTAGCTTCTGGGCTTGGGAGCAAAGGCGACGCCGCCGTGGGTCCACACGGGGGAACCCTTGTAGCCGGCGCGGGCGCGGCCGGTGCCCTTCTGTCTCCAGGGCTTCTTGGTGGAGTAGGAAACCTCACCCTTGGTCAGGGCGCTCTGGGTGCCCTGGCGCTGGTTGGCCAGATACTTCGTCACATTCTCATGCAGGACGGCGCCGTTGGGGTCGATCCCAAAAATGGCCTCGGAGAGCTCGATCTCGGAAAGCTGCTCACCTGCCATGGTGTACATCTTAGCAGTAGGCATTCAACTCTCTCCCTTCTTACTTTCTCGCGGAAGCCTTCTGCGGGTTTCTGCCGGAGGCCTTCTGCGGGTTGGTGCTGACCGTGGTATCGACGACCTTCACCTTGTTGTTCTTCACAGTGTTCTTGATGGTGACGATGCCGCCCTTGGGGCCGGGGATGGCGCCGCGGATGGCGATGAGGTTCAGCTCGGGGTCAACCTTCACCACGTCCAGGTTCTCGATGGTGACCTGCTCAACGCCCATGTGACCGGCGCCGATCTTGCCCTTGAAGATGCGGGAGGGATCGGTGCTGGAGCCCATGGAACCGGCGTGACGGTGAACGGGGCCGCCGCCGTGGGTGGTGGGGGTGCGCTGGGCGCCGTAGCGCTTGATAACGCCGGCGTAGCCTTTACCGCGGCTGATGCCGGTCACGTCGACCTTGTCGCCGGCGGCGAACACATCGGCCTTGACCACATCGCCCACGTTCATGCTCTCCGCGTCCTCCAGGCGGAACTCCTTGAGGACCTTGAGGGGAGCGACGCCGGCCTTCTTGAGGTGGCCGAGCTCGGGCTTGTTTAGCTTCTTTTCCTTGGTCTCCTCAAAGCCCAGCTGGACGGAGGCGTAGCCTTCCTTCTCAGCGGTCTTCTTCTGGACGACCGTGCAGGGGCCGGCTTCGATCACCGTAACGGGGATGACCTTGCCGGTTTCATCGAAAATCTGCGTCATGCCGACTTTCTTTCCGATGATAGCCTTCTTCATCTTATTTCCTCCTTAAAGGTTATTGGTTGACCGCGCTTCGGGGGGCTGCCCGGCCCGGCCAACTTGACCCGCCTGCCCCGCAAGATGGCAGGCTGTGGGTGCAAGCAAATTAAATGTAGATCAGAGCTTGATCTCGATCTCAACGCCCGCGGGAAGCTCCAGGCTCATAAGGGCCTCGACGGTCTTCTGAGAGGGGTTGATGATGTCGATCAGTCTCTTGTGGGTCCTGCGCTCGAACTGCTCGCGGCTGTCCTTGTACTTATGAACGGCGCGCAGGATGGTGACGACCTCCTTCTTGGTGGGCAGCGGGATGGGGCCGGAGACCTTCGCGTCGGTCCGCTTGGCCGTCTCCACGATGCGCTCCGCGCTCTGGTCGATGAGCTGGTGGTCGTAAGCCTTGAGTCTGATTCTGATGACCTTGTCTGCCATGATTACGTTTCCTCCTGTTTTTGTACGTTTGGTTGGACGCACGAAGAATTTCTTGTCCCCGCCGCCGTGCGTATCACTCCGCCTCAGAATAAGAGCCGGCATACGAATAGCCGGCCCGATCCTGACGCGGCGATATACTAAAAGCGCGTCAGCACTGCATTCCCGGAAACACCGGGGACAGTCTTTCTCCAGCCGCCCGATTATCGGACATACTCCACGGAAGTTACCTCGGAAACCGACCGAGCAATCTCCCGCTTCATCGCATGGGGGTACACCCCCGCACTCAGCGTGCCCTAATACAATAGCAAAATCAAAGGCGGATGTCAAGAATTATTTGGATTTTTTTGTGATTTGGCGGTTTTGACGAGGGAGCGGGTGAGAGTGCGTAGCGCTTAGTGCATAGTGCTTAGGGCTCAGGGCTCAGGGCTCAGGGCTCAGGGCTCAGGGCTCAGGGCTCAGGACTCAGGGCTCAGGGCTCAGGACTCAGGTGAACGAGTGCGTAGTGCCTACAAAACCTCTCCCGTATCCTCTCCGCGCCTTTTTGCAGCTCCTCCTTCGGCACGAGGTCCCGGAGCCAGCGGTATTCGTCCAGGGCGCCCGCGGCGTGGGGGACGGCGAAGGCGCCTCCGTCGCTGCCCGGGGCGATGCGGGCCCCGGCGGAAAGGGCGGCGCGGACGTTGGCCCGGTGGCCCTCCACGATGCGATTCAAAACCTCGTCCGGGAAGCGGCCCAGGCCCATGAGATTCGCCACGGGCGCGAAGGTGGGCACCCAGACGCAGTCCGAGGCGGCCAGGTCCGCAACGGCCTGAGCGTCCATATAATAGCCGTGCTCCAGGCTGTCGATCCCGGCGGCCAGGGCGGCCTTCACGGCGTCGGCCCCGTTGCAGTGGGCCATAACGGCAAAGCCCTCACCGTGGGCAACGCGCACCAGTTCCGCCATCTCCTCCGGCGTGGGGGAGGGGCAGCTCAGGACCCCGTATTCATTGAAGTCCATGATGCCCGAGAGCATGAGCTTGATAAAATCGGCCCCCTGCTCCTTCGCCTCCGCCACCAGGGCGCGGTACGCGGCCATGTCCGCCCAGGCCCGGCCCACCATGGACCCGTAAAGGCCCTTTTGGTGGATGGCGAAGGCAGGGCTGCGGTACTCCACGCCGTATTCCGGGGCCAGGCGCTTCGCCAGCAGGCTGACGCCCTGATGGTCTCCCCCGTCCCGTACATATATAATATGGTTGTCCCGGTACCGCTCCAGCACCCGGCGGACCCAGACCTCGTCCGGCCCGTCGGCATGGCGCTTGAGCGCGGCGCGGAAATCCGCCCCGTCCAGGATCGCGTGGGCATGGGTTTCGTAATACATGGGGCACAGGGCACAGGGCTCAGGGCTCAGGGCCTTCCTCCGCAGGACTTCCTCGACCATGCGTGGATGGGCGACGGGATAGACCCAGCTCCGGGGCAGCTTGTCCATAAGGATAATGCGCTCCATTTCGCTGTGAAGGGGCCCGAAGCTGCGGATTTCAGCCGTAAAGAGCATGCCGAAGGACTCCGTTTCCGTGACCAGGTCAGCGCGCAGCTCGCCCTTCAGGGAATAGGCGCAGATGGGTCGCAGCGTGAAATCCACCGCCCCGGTCTCCTCCCGCAGTTCCCGGGCCGCGGTCTCCCGGATGCTCTCCCCCGGCTCCCGATGGCCGCCGGGCAGCTCCAGACTCTCCCGCTCCCGGTGCTTGCAGAGGACCCATTTCCCCGCCGACCGGGCCACGATCACCGCAAAGCGCAGCAGCGCGTCGTCCACCGCGTCATAGAATCTGATCTCCGTCATGGCTTTTGCCTCCCTCATTTCGGCGGGCGGCAGATTGCCGCTCCTACGGATCGCATTCCAGCGCCTCACGGAGCTGACGTCCTGCGGACGCGGGCGGCCAAAGGCCGCCCCTACGGGCCTCCCGCTCCCCTTTTGCCTGAGTACTGAGTCCTGAGTACTGAGTCCTGAGTACTGAGTACTGAGCACTAAGCACTATCCTGATAAAAAGACCGCCGATCACTCGGCGGTCTTTTTATCAGCCTCGCGGCTCAATAGTATCTCTTGTTCTTATTCTTCCGAGCGGCCTCGGATTTCTTGCGGCGCTTGACGCTGGGGCTCTGGTAGTACTCCTTCTTTCTGAGATCAGAAAGAACGCCTGCCTTCGCGCAGCTTCTCTTAAACCGCTTCAGAGCGCTGTCCAGAGACTCGTTCTCCTTGACTCTGACTTCTGACAATCTATTTCCCTCCCTCCGATACGCCTTATGGCGGCGCTAAAGGGCCTCATTCGGCTTTGACGTGGAATTATTATAAGCTATCGTGGGCCACTTGTCAATAGAAATCGCTCTTTAAGTTTTGAGTTTTGGGTTTTAAGCCCTGCCCCTGAGTCCTGAGTACGAAGTACTGAGTCCTGCTTACTTCAAAATCAGATTCACCAGCTTATTCTTGACCACGATGCTCTTGACCAGGCTCATGCCCTCCATCATCTTGGCGATCTTGGGCTCGGCGCAGGCGGCGGCGATAACGGCGGCGTCCTCCGCGTCCGTGGGGACGGTGACGGTGGCGCGCAGCTTGCCGTTGACCTGGACGGCGATGGTCTTCTCCTGCTCGACGGTCTTGCCCGCGTCGTACTCCGGCCAGGGCTGGAGGCTGCACTGGCCCTTGAAGCCCAGGCGCTCCCACAGCTCCTCGCAGATGTGCGGGGCAAAGGGAGACAGGAGCAGCAGCAGGGGCTTCATGTCGCCCCGGGTGATGCCCTTGTCGTAATACTCGTTGACGAGGGTCATGAGGGCGGCGATGGCGGTGTTGAACTTCATCTCCAGGATGTCGTCCCCCACCTTTTTGATGGTGCGGTGGATGGAGGGCTCATGCTCCTTGGAGCAGTCCTCCCCGCCGCCGGCGGCCATGGCCTTCTCCCCCAGGTTCCACACGCGGTCCAAAAAGCGCTTGCAGCCCTTCACCGCGTCGCTGGACCAGGCGGCGGCCTTCTCGAAGTCCCCGATGAACATGATGTAGAGGCGCATGGTGTCCGCCCCGTAAAGAGTGATGATATCCGTGGGATTCACCACGGTGCC
>CAMVOG010000011.1 GCA_947169005.1 uncultured Clostridia bacterium
CAGAAGGTCTACGGGCAGCAGATGCAGGAGCTGTACGAGGCCGAGGGAATCGCGGAGCAGCTTGTGGCGGAGATCGGGGCGCAAAGCGGGACATTGCTTTTTACCGAAATGGGGCCTGATGATCTGCCTGTTACGGATGAGGAAGGCCATATTGTTTATAACTCTATTAATATTACGTCGTATTCTAATGAGCAAACACTGAAACTGGATCGAAATGTCTTAATTGCAACTGCAAATGCGTTGGCGTCTAAGATCGAAGAGCTGAAGGACGCAGAGATGACTATAGAACTGGTGGAGGATGAAACAATTTCTGTTCCTGATGGGAGTACAAGGAGAATTGCGACGATAGGCGCACGGTTTCCTGATCCTTTGAGTGTCTCTAAAGACTATTACTGTACTCTGCCGTTTCATATTGTTGTACACGCAGATGATACAAAAATCGAAATGGAGCTGGCAGTCGCTTTTAAGTTGTCTGTTCTGAACCGGCAAGATGAAGACAAAGGGGAGTTTTGGGTTGATGGCGGGACCGGAAGTGTAAACGGATGGACTTATACCTCCTATGAGATTGGCACGGGGGTGAGCGAATGAAAAAGAACGCGGGCTTTACCCTTATCGAGCTGGTCGTAACCATCGCCATTGCCGCTGTCATGATGACGGCGGTCTCCACCGTGATCCTGCTGGGCATGAACAACAACCGGGTCATCAATCAGACGATCACCACACAGAACGATTCCCGCGTCATCACAGAGCTGCTCCAGACCCTTACCAGCCGCGGGACTATCACGGGCGTGGTCAAGCTGGGGAACAACTATGTGATCCAGGGAGCGGGCGAGGGCGATGACGCGGAACCTGTGCCGTTGCTGACCTATTCTGCCGCGGATAGGGCCTTGAAAAGCAGCGACGGACGGACGTTCATGGAGAATGTGCAGTCCTTTGACGCCTACCTGGGCGACAAAAACGACGTGTCTGTAGACGAGGACGGAATGAAACACAGTTCGCTGCTGACGCTGGTCATTGAGGCGGACGGCAAGACCTATGAACGCAGCATATATTGCCGCACCCAGGAATTTGTAGGCAAGACCACCAGCATCACGCTTTCGAATGAGGGCGATATTCCTGTGGAGATCGAATCCGAAACCATTACTTCGGTCGACAAGACGGAGCCGCTTCCGAATGTCAACCTCAACGATCTGTCTTGGGATGAAACCAAGACGCAGCGAATTGAATTCCTCAAGCTGCTTGCCACCCAGTATGGCAGCACCGGGAAGATCCAGTATGGCGATGGGACGGATACGGGCGTCAGCTTTGCGGCGTGGTACAGCAACGGCGCCTGGAGCGACGATACGCCTTGGTGTGCCTGCTTTGTTTCCTGGGCGGCGTATTTTGCCGGTCAGGTGGATTTGATTGGCGAAGTACCGGAGTTTGCCAGTGTTCCCGTCGGAATCGACTATTTTAAAAGCTCTACGTCTGCGGGAACATGGAAAGAGTCCAATCCTGACCCTGGCGATTACATCTTTTTCAATTTCAACCAGTCGGATAGCGTGCCCGACCATGTGGGCGTCGTCCTATTTACCTATACCGAAAATGGAGAAAACAGGGTCGCCACCATTGAGGGCAATACCAGCGGCTATGTCGGGATGCGCTCTTATCCATTGAGCAGCACCAGCATCGTGGGCTACGGTGTACTGGACTGGAAGACGCCTTGACGCCGCCCGAGGGCAACAATTAAATGAAAAACCCCAAAGGGGCTGCTGCAAGTCGTTGCAGCAGCCCCTTTTTACGTCGCCCTTTTGCCTTGTCCCCCGTGCTAAAGCCTCTCCCGCAGCAGTTCCAAAAAGCCCTCCGCCTGCTCACTGAGGGCGGCTCCCTCGTTTTGCAGGCGGCCAAAGGAGACGCTTTGCTCAAAGCCCTCGATCACCGCCATGGAAAAGCCCCGCTCCCGCTGGAGCTCCGGCAGCCAATAGCTGCCCACGTTGCAGAGGGCCGTGTCCCGCAGCATCTGCTGCATGAGATGGTCACTGTTGGTGCGCACCACCCGGCGCAGGGCGTAGCGCCCGGCGCGAAAGGCCCCGTCCTCCAGCAGCAGCTCCTCCACGGAGAAAAAGTCGTCCTCAAGCTGGATGCAGGAGGCCCCGTCCAGTTCCGCCGGGGCGATCCGCTCCCGCCCGAAGAAGGGGCTGTGGGGCCCGCAGTGCAGCACCAGGTCCGCCGTGATCAGCGGCGTGAAGACCAGCCGCCGCCGCTCCGCCATGTGCCGGAAGGCGGGCAGCCGGTTGGCCGGGAGGAAGAGGAAGCCCAGCTCCGCCCGGCCCTCCTGCAAAAGGGCCATCATCTGCTCGATGCCGCACTCCGTGTATTCCAGGGCCGTCCCCGTGCGGGCGTAATACTCCCCCGCCAGGGCCGCCAGGCTGCTGCTGGGATTCGCCGCCAGCCGCAGGGCCCGGCTCTCTTCGGCGCAGCTCTCCCGGATCAGATCGGCGTTTTTCAGCGCGTTCTGGGCGTAAAAGCGGATGCGCTCTCCCGCCTCCGTCAAGGCGATGCCGCTCCCCGTGCGGGTGAAGAGGCGGGTCCCCAGCTCCCGCTCCAGGGCGCGGATCACCTGGCTCACGTGGGGCTGGGTGGTGTAAAGGGCCTCCGCCGCCCTGGTGAGAGAGCCTTTTTCCGCACTGACGAGAAAGTATTGCAGCTCTTGCAGCTCCATGCTCATCCCTCCCTATAATAAAACATTATATCACAGCCATAAAAAAGAGGAAATAGCCAATTTTTAAAGGGGTGATATAATAAAGACGAATGAGACGCCGTAGGGGCGGCCTGTGGCCGCCCGTCGGGTGCCTCGGCGGGGAGGGAACGGCATGAAGAACGCGCAGCTCGTTCACGTGGAGAAGGGCCCCATCGGGCAGACCCTGCTGGCCTTCGCCCTGCCGGTGCTGCTCTCCCAGCTTTTGCAGGAGCTGTACAACGTCACGGACTGCATGGTGGTGGGCCGCTTCGGCGGGGACTTCGCCCTGGCCGCGGCGGGGCTGGGGGGCACGGTCCTTTCGGTGCTTATCAACTTTTTCATCGGTTTCTCCTCCGGCGTCAGCGTCATCACCTCCCAGCACTTTGGGGCCTATCACTACGAGCGGTTGAAGGGGACCCTCACGGCGGTGTTCCGCCTGGTGCTGATCGCCGGGACGGTCATGGCCCTCCTGGGCCTGGCTGCGGCGGACGGGGCCCTGGGGCTCTTGAAAACCCCGGCGGAGCTGCGGCCCCATGCCGTCCTCTATCTGCGCGTCTGCCTCCTGGCCCTGCCCGCCCAGCTCATCTACAACGTGGGCACGGCGGTGCTGCGTTCCTTCGGCAACACCAAGCGGCCCCTGGTTTTCTTCGCGCTCTCCTGCCTCTGCAACCTGGGGCTGGACCTGCTTTTCGTCCTGCTGCTGGGCTGGGGCGTGGCCGGGGCGGCCCTGGCCACCATGCTCTCCCAATGGCTGCTGGGCCTTCTGATCCTGCGGCAGCTCTTCTGCATGGACGAGCGCTTCGCCCTGCGCCTGCGGGGGGAGAGCATCAGCCTCGGCGAGCTGGCGGGGCTTCTCAAAAGCGGCGTCCCCGCCGGGCTCCAGGCCCTGTTCATGAGCATTTCCTCCCTCCTGATCCAGGTGAATATCAATTCCTTCGGCCCGGACGCCATCGCGGGCATGAATCTCTACGCCAAGGTGGAGGGCTGCCTCTACCTGCCCACCTTTGCCTACGGCATCGCCCTTACCGGCTTCGTGGGGCAGAACGTGGGGGCGGGGCAGCCGGAGCGCATTCGCCAGGCCGTCCGGCTGAGCCTGCGGCTGATGCTGGCGCTGATCCTGCCTCTGAGCCTGCTGCTCACCGCCGCCTCCCCCTGGCTCCTGCGGCTCTTCACCGACGAGGAGGGCATTCTTGCCAACGCCCGGGAGGCCATCCTTTTCAACCTGCCCGTCTATCTGATCTACGCCTGGAACCAGGTCTACCTGGGGGCCATCAAGGGCCTGGGGCACACGGGATACCCCATGCTCTGCACGCTGCTGTGCTACAGTGTTTTCCGTGCCCTCTGGTGCCGCCTGCTGATCCCCCTTTTCCCCACCATGCGGGTGGTCTACCTCAGCTACGACGTGAGCTTTTTCCTCATGCTGGCCATGCTCCTGCCCTTTTATACGCGGAAGCTCAGAGAAGTGCAGGCGCCTTGTGAATAAATTGTAAAACTTCCGCCGTGCCCTTGACTTCTGTTGATCTTATGCTATGATGGGATCAGAACAACGACAAATGCCAGGATGCCGCGGGAAAAAATGCTCCCGAAAGGGAGCCGTTTTTATCCCCACGAATTAGCACTCTAAGACCGAGAGTGCCAAAGCCTGGCAGGAAAGGAAGTCTTTTTATGACGATCGTACCCGTATACAACGCCATTCTGGTGCCCAACTCCACCGTCTATCTGCAGTCGGACCTGTACAAACGGGCCACGGGCCGCAGCCCGGTGACGGAGGAGAAGGTCACGCTGATCGTAAGCAAGGAAGCCCGGACCCGGGAGGAGCTGACGGCGGAGAGCTTTTACCCCATCGGCCTTTCCGGCGTCATCACGGAGATCCACCCCGAGGGCTTCATCGCCATCAAGACCGGGGATCGGATGGACCTGGACGAGATCACCGTCACCAACGGACGCATCGACCTCTTCGTTTCTCGCCGCCCGGAGACCGACGACCTGGACGCGGCCGCCGACAAGCGCCGCCTGGAGGCGGTGCGGGGTGAGCTGAAGGAGGTCGCCAAGAACTTCCGCTGGGGGCAGGGCGCGGAGATTTTCATCGACCAGTGGGACAGCTTGGGCGAGATCGCCTCGGTCCTGTCCCCCTGGATGAGCTGCACCAACGCCGAGCGCTACGCCGTCCTGGAGGAGGACAGCACCCAGCGCCGGGCGGAGCTGCTGGAAAAGCTGATCTATGAAAACCTGGAAATGACCAAGCTGAACCTGGAGGCCAACAATGCCCGCCAGGAGGACCATCAGAAAATCTACCGGGAGTCCGCCATCCGCAAGCAGCTGGAGTATCTGCAGAAGGAGCTGGACGAGCTGCACCCGGAGAACGTGTCGGACATCCGCAAGCTGGAGATCAAGATCGAAGAGTCCGGCATGAACGAGACGGCCCGCAAGGAGGCCGACAAGCTGCTGAACCGCTTGAAGCAGGAGGGGCAGAACAGCGCCGAGACAGGCATGATCTACAATTATCTGGACTTCCTCACGGGCCTGTCCTGGAAGAAGGAGGAGGCCCGGACCATCGACCTCAAGGAAGCCGAGCGGGTCCTGGAGGAGGACCACTTCGGGCTGAAAAAGGTGAAGGACCGCATCATCGAGCAGATCGCCGTGATGAATCTCAAGCAGGAGCAGAGCGGCTCCATCCTCCTCTTCGTGGGCGCACCCGGCACGGGCAAGACCAGCATCGGCCAGAGCATCGCCCGGGCCCTGCAGCGGGAGTACGTCCGCGTCAGTCTGGGCGGCGTGCGGGACGAGGCGGATATCCGCGGCCACCGGCGCACCTACATCGGGGCCATGCCCGGCCGCATCATGGACGCCATTCAGAAAAGCGGCGTCTCCAACCCCGTCATGGTGCTGGACGAGGTGGATAAGCTGGGCGTCTCCTATAACGGCGACCCCGCCAGCGCCCTCCTGGAGGTACTGGACCCGGAGCAGAACCACACCTTCACGGATCATTACATGAACGTGCCCTACGACCTCTCCGACGTGTTCTTCATCTGCACCGCCAATTCCACCGATACCATTCCCGAGCCCCTGCTGAATCGTATGGAGGTCATCCGTTTCCAGGGCTATACCCCCATCGAGAAGCTGCAGATCGCCAAGCGCCACCTGCTGCCCAAGGCCGTGCAGGCCGTGGGGCTCAAGCCCGAGGAGCTGCAGGTAACGGACGAGGCGCTGGAAAAGCTCATTGCGGAGTTCACCCGGGAGTCCGGCGTCCGGGGGCTGAAAAAGCGCATTGACTCCCTCTGCCGGGCCGCGGCGGTCCGCCGGGCCAGGGGGGAGGAGCTGGTGGCCGTTACCCCGGAGAATCTGCGGGAGGTGCTGAACGACCATCCCCTCCGCAGCCGCACCGTTAAGGAGAACGAGACCCCCGGCATCGTGACGGGCCTGGCCTGGACCAGCGTGGGCGGCGAGATTTTGTACATCGAGACCCTGCTGACCAAGGGCAACGGCAAGATCATCATTACCGGCCAGCTGGGCGACGTGATGAAGGAGTCCGCCAGCCTGGCCGTCAGCCTGGTGAAGCACCTCTTCCCGGAGAAGGCGGAGGTTTTCGAGCAGCACGACCTGCATATCCACGTCCCCGACGGGGCCACCCCCAAGGACGGCCCCTCCGCCGGCGTCACGCTGACCACCGCCATCGCTTCCCTGGTGACGGAAAAGCCCGTGCCCTCCACCGTCGCCATGACGGGAGAGGTCACCCTGCGGGGCTCCGTAAATCCCATCGGCGGCCTGCCGGAGAAGCTGATGGCCGCCCAGCGGGCCGGAGTCGAGCGGGTCTTCATCCCCGAGGACAACGTGGAGGATCTGGAGGACGTGGCCCCGGAGGTCCTGTCCCAGCTCACCATCACCCCGGTGAAGTCCGTCAGCGAGATCCTGAACGCCCTGGGCGTCACCGCCGAGGAGCCCATGCTGCAGGCGGTGTGAAGTTCAGGGAACAGGGAACAGGCAACAAGTGCGTAGTGCTTAGTGCGTGCTTTGAATGATCGCGGTATATTCTCCGCACAGGATGGAAAAGCGCCGCGGGTATCGGCGGCGGACTGCTATACAGGAACAAAAACGGCGGGGTCCCGGGTATCGGGGCCTCCGCCGTTTTTCCTTATTGAGGCGTGCAAAGGGCACCTCCCACATTATAAAGACCGTCTATTCCCCAAATTTATAAAACTATTGATTTTGGGGAATAGATACCTTATAATAGTTGACGAGGGGGCGAAGACATGAAGCTGATTAAAAGAACTGCATACCTGAGCGAGCTGAAAGACCTTTTGAACACGCCGGATATCAAGGTCATCACTGGAGTTCGTCGCTCCGGTAAATCCAAATTGATGGATTCGCTTGAAGCGCTGATCTGTGAGAACGATGCCAATGCAAATATCATCCATGTGAATTATAATCTGACAGACTATGAAGAAATCCTTGAGTATCACGCTTTGGAAGCCTATGTTGAAGATCATCATCTTTTAGGGAAGAACAACTATCTGCTGATCGATGAGATCCAAATGTGCGCAGGCTTTGAGAAAGCCGTCAATAGCCTCCATGCACGGGAAAAGTATGATATCTATATCACAGGCTCTAATGCCTTTCTGCAGAGCAGCGATCTTGCGACACTGTTTGTTGGCAGAACATATGAGATGCAGGTTTTTCCTTTTTCTTTCAGCGAGTATCTGAAATATTTCCCCTCCGAGAATATCTATGGCAGCCTCACAAAGTATATGACAGATGGCGGTATGGCAGGCTCCTATCTGTACAAAAGTGAGAGCCAGAGATACCGCTATATCAACAGCGAAGTTCTGAATGCGTTGATAGTCCGGGATATCGTAAACAAGAACAAGCTGCGCAATGAACCGCTGCTCCATCAGCTTATTGATTTCCTGATGGATAACATCGGCAGCGTGGTCAGCGTGCGAACAATCACAAATACACTGGCAGCGAGCGGTATGAAGACTGACCATAAGACCATCGGGAAGTATATAACCTATTTGTGTCGTTCCTTTGCGTTCTACCGCATTCGCAGATATGATATCAAAGGGAAAAAATACTTGCAATCAGAGGATAAATACTATCTCGCGGACCAAAGCATCCGATATGCTCGCCTCGGCACAAAAAATATGGACTACGGCCATGTCTTGGAGAACATCGTTGCCATTGAACTGCTTCGCCGCGGGTATGAGGTCTACGTTGGTGTGCTTTATAAGAAAGAAATCGATTTTGTCTGCACGAAACAGGGTGAACGGAGTTACATCCAGGTCGCGTATGATATATCCGACAAGAAAACCTTTGAACGGGAGGTTGATCCTCTGCTGCGGATCAAGGACGCCTATCCGAAAATGGTTATTGCAAGGACCTATCAACCGTCATGGCAATATGAGGGCATTAGGATCGTCGATGCGGCAGACTGGTTACGAGAAGAGGGATAAGATCCTTGGACCATGGATAATGGCGGTGGACGCCTTGTGGAAGGCTTGAAACACCATGCGAGGGATCTCATCAAAAAAACAAAGTGCGGCGGGGTCCCGGGTATCGGGGCCTTCTCCGTTTTTTCCTTGACAAAACGGCCCTCTTGAACTATAATATCGTTAAATAATATCAATAAACGATATTGAGAGAAGGAGAGAACACCATGCCGAAAAGGACCATGGAGCCGCTCACGGAATCCATGCTTTATCTGCTGATGGCCTATCGCACGGGGCCCCTCTGCGGGATCGACGCGGCGGAGTGGATCGCCCGGCACAGCGGGGGGCGGATCCGGCTGGGGCCCGCGACGCTCTATACCATCCTGGCGAAGTTCGAGGCAGAGGGGCTGCTGCGGGAAGTCAGCGTGGAGGGGCGCAAGCGCACCTATGCCGTCACGGAGCGGGGGGAGGAGGCCTACCGCGCCGAGCTGGAGCGGCTGGAGACCTGCCTGGCGGACGCCGCCTCCGCCCACCTGGAAAGGAGGCCCGAGGATGCCGCGGACGAAGACCCTGCGCCTGCCGCCCTGCCCGCCCTATGACCTGGAGGCCGCCGAGAGCTGGCTGGAGGAGCTGGCGTCCCGGGGCCTGCACCTGGCCCGGGACGGCTTTTTCGCGGGCGTCGCGGTTTTTGAGCGGGGGGAGCCCCGGACCCCGCGCTACCGCCTGGACGCCGCGCCCCGGCAGGCGGGGCTGATGGATGAAAATGGCGGGGATCCGGACCCGGCGGAGCGGGAGCTCAGCGCGGCGGCGGGCTGGGACTACGTGGCCCGGCGGGGGCAGTTCTATATCTACCGCGCCGAGGAGGCCGGGGCGGCGGAGCTGCACACGGACCCGGCTGTACAGGCCCTGCGCCTCCGTGCCCTGGTCCGCCGTCAGCGGAGCGCGGTCCTCTCTGCGTTGATCTGGCTGCTGGTCTATCCGCCGCTCCTCCTGCGGGGGCGGCTTCTGCTCACGGCCCTGGAGCTGGGCACGCCCCTGTTTCTTCTGGTCTGCGCCGCCGCCCTTTTGCTGCTGGGTGGCTCGGTCCGGGCTTTCCTGTCCCTGAACGCCCTGCGCCGCCGACTGAAAAACGGCGAGGCGCCGGATCACGAAAAGAACTGGCACACCGGCGCGGTCCGCTGGTATCTGAACCGCTTTGCCCTGGCGGCGCTGGTCTGCTTCCTGGCGGCGGTGCTGCTGGTCCGCTGGAACGCCGCGGCCACGCGGGAGGACCGCCGGCCACTGGAGGCTTGGGCGGGTTCTCTGCCTTTTGCCTCCCTGGGGGAGCTGGAGCCGGAAAGCGCCTTTACCCGGGAGGACTGGCTGGGCGTCGATGGGTACAGCCTTCGGGCGGACCTCCTGGCCCCGGTCAATATCCAGTGGACGGAGCACGGCACTTTCGGCCCGCCCGCCTCCGGCTCCGGCGGCCTCTACGTGGAATACCACGAGACGGCATCCCCCTGGCTGGCCTCCCGGTTGAGGGAGGAGCTGCTGCGGGCGGACCGTTTCATGGCGGCGCTGCCTCTTTTCTGGAAGCGTGCGGGGCTGATCGCGCTGCCCCTGCCTTCGGGAGCGGAGCGCTTCGACTTCGCCGCGGCCTACCGGGACAGGACCCACTTTCCCACGCTGCTGCTGCAAAAGGGCTGCCGGGTCCTGCGCGTTACCTTTTATCGAAACGGGGAGAACGCGGACGAGGCGGCCTGGCTGCGGCGGATCGCGGACGCCTTTTGGGAGGCTTGATTTTTCCGGCGGCTGTGTTAAAATGAGTGCATCTGAAACAAGGGAGGCCCCGCTATGGCAAGGATCAGACGCGCGGAGAAGAAGGACGTTCCCCGGATCATGGACCTGCTGGCCCAGGTGCTCATGGTCCATCACGAGGGCAGGCCGGATCTGTTCAAGGCCCCTGCCACCAAATACACGGAGGAGGAGCTTCGCGCCCTGCTGACGGACGACAGCCGCCCCATTTTCGCCTGGACCGACGAAAAAGACGTGCTGCAGGGCTATTGCTTCTGCATTCTGAAACAGGAGAAGAACGACAACATCCTCACGGATATCAAGACCCTGTATATCGACGACCTCTGCGTGGACGAGGCCTGCCGGGGGAAAGGCGTCGGCCGCGCCCTCTACGACTACGCCCGGGACTATGCCCGCTCCATCGGCTGCTATAACCTGACGCTGAATGTCTGGGCCGCCAACGAAAGCGCCCTGCGCTTCTATCGCGGCCTGGGCATGCAAACCCAGAAAATCGGCATGGAAACGATCCTTTGAGACGAAGGGAGCGGTTTTGCCGCCCCGGCAAAAAAACTCCGCGAAAAAGATGATTTTCTGAAAATTTACCCTTGACAAATCGGCCAATTCATAGTATTCTGATAAAGCTCTGTGGCCGAGTAGTTCAGTTGGTTAGAACGCTAGCCTGTCACGCTAGAGGTCGAGGGTTCGAGCCCCTTCTCGGTCGCCACATATGCTGCTGTAGCTCAGTAGGTAGAGCGCATCCTTGGTAAGGATGAGGTCGGCAGTTCGAATCTGCCCAGCAGCTCCAAAACGATGTGTTTCGGCACGTCGTTTTTTTTTGCCTTCGGGCCGAGGCTTGTCATTCGGCGGGGGATATGCTACAATGCAAAAAAACGCAAGCGGGGGAATGACCCATGAGGAAGTATTTGATAATCTCTGCGGCGGTGCTGGCGACCCTGCTTCTTGCCGCCGGTTGCAACAGAACGAGCGTGCCGGAAACCGCGGCTGCGCCGGAAAACACGGCGGCCCTGCCGGAGGCTGCGCCCGAGGCGGAGGCTGACGCGCCGGAAACCGGGGCGGAAGCGGAGGCTGCGCCCGAGGCGGAGCCTGTTCTGCCGGAGGGCTGGTCGCCGGATATCGCCTTTTCTACCGTGGACGCGGAGGGAACGGCCTGGACGGACGCCTGCTTTGCCGAAAATAAGCTGACCATGCTCAATCTTTGGGCCTATTGGTGCGGCCCCTGTGTGGGCGAGCTGCCGGACCTGCAGCAGCTCAGCGAGGACTATGCCGACAAGGGTCTGCGGATCGTGGGCGTGACGACGGAGGGAGACTTTGACCGCAGTGTGGCGAAGATGGCGGAGCTGGGCGTCAGCTACCCCTGTCTCGTCCTTGCCGGGGGCATGGCGGAGACCCTTTCCACCGGCTACGTGCCCACCACGGTTTTCGTGGATCAGAACGGCAAGGTGCTGGACGGGGCCTACGTGGGCAGCCGGGACTATGCCGCCTGGGCTGAGATCATCGAGGGCTACCTGGGATGAGGCGGCTGAGAACGCCCCTGCTGCTTTTGGCGGGCGCGGCCCTCATCGGCCTGGGGCTGCTGCTGGGGCAGAACGGCGAGGTGCTTGCGAAGGCCGCTGCCGTCTGCCTGGAGTGCATCGGCGTTGGGTAAGCGGCTGCGCGGTTGGGTCCAGTTCGCCGCCCTGCTGATCCAGAACGCAAACGTCAGGGGCTTCCTCACGGGGAAGATCTCACGCGGCGCGGGTAAAAATATCTGCGTGCCGGGGCTGAACTGCTATTCCTGCCCCGGGGCGCTGGCGGCCTGCCCCATCGGCTCTCTGCAGAGCTTTCTGGCGGCCCGGCCCGTGAAGCTGCCCTATTACGTCATGGGCTTCCTGCTCTTCTTTGGGGCGCTGCTGGGGCGGGCAATCTGCGGCTTCCTCTGCCCCTTCGGCTTTATCCAGGAGCTGCTGCATAAAATCCCCCTGCCCCGGAAGAAGCTGGGCCGCTTCAAGGGAGACCGGGTCCTGCGGTATCTGAAATACGCCGTGCTGGCGGTGCTGGTAATCGGGCTGCCGCTGGTGCTGGACTGGACCCCCACCTTCTGCAAATACCTCTGTCCCGCCGGGACCTTAGAGGGGGGTATTCCCCTGGTGCTGTTGAATCTGGGGGGCGTCCGTTTTGAGATTGGCACGCTCTTCCTCTGGAAGCTGGGGCTCCTGCTGCTGATTTTAGCCGGCTGCCTCTTTATCTATCGGCCCTTCTGCAAATATCTCTGCCCCCTGGGGGCCATCTATGGGCTGATGAACCGGGCTTCTCTCTACCGCATGCGGCCACAGCCGGAGAAATGCACCGCCTGCGGCGCCTGCGCCCGGCTTTGCCCCATGCAGGTGGACCCGGCGAAAAGCCCCAATTCCACCGAATGCATTCGCTGCGGGCGCTGCGTCGGCGCCTGCCCCACCGGGGCCCTGCGCCTGGGCTTCCGGGAGGCGAAGACGGCGGAAAAGCAAACGTAAAAAGCCCCCCGCGCGGGGATCGTTTTGTGCGGTGTGCGGCAAATCCAAAGTTGTACTTTGGGTTTGCCGCACAAATCATTTATTCAGTTCCTCCTCCGGCAGCGCAATGGGGCCGTTTTCCTTTTCAAAAGCCTCTATTGCCTTGCGGATCAGATAAATGACCTCGCCGTTGCCGGAGCGTCCCTCATACTGCGCGATATAGTGGAGCTTATAGTGCAGCTCACTGTCAATACGCAGCCCCAAATGCTTGCTTTTATCCTTCTTCGTATCCATCATGCATCCCTCACGTACTTGAAAATAGATGACTTGAGTTTATTTCAAGTACGTGTTAGAATGTGCAAAACGTACTTGTTTTAAGTACATAATATTTGAGGGATGGGAAACAGATGACAGTTGGTTTTGCGTATTTCATCAGGAGGCCTCGCAAGTTTGAAGACCTGTTCATTCCACACTCCGTCGATCAAGAAAAACCTTATCGTATTGACCGAATCGTTGAGTTGAACGAAATGGATTATGGAAACTTCATCACTGATTTTCTTGTGGAACGAGCTTTTTTGGAGGCGGAGTCGTTGCCCGTCCATGGGGTCTGCGCCGCATGTGTCTTGGTGAGACAAAGCGGAAGCAAGGACGGCGTTCTGATTCAGCCTGAATGCGGTGGCCGCGTTGCCTGGGCTGCCTATTATACCGGGTGAGTTGCCGCCCGAGAAAAGACAAGGCTTGTCATTCGCCGCAGCCTGTGCTATGATAAAAGCAACGGAAAAGGCGTATCCACGGCGCTTTTTCCGTTTATTCCAAATCAAAGGGGTGATCGTATATGAAGAATCGTGTACGGAGGGCCCACGAAACCTGACCCTCCAAATCATTTTACGGAGGATCAAATATGACAAAACTGATCGAAATTAACGAGGAAAACTGGCCGGAGGCCGCGCGGCTGACCGTGCGGGAGGAACAGCGGGGCTATCTGGACAGCGCCGCGGGCATCCTGACCCGGGGCTACGTCTATCGGGACTGCCGGGGGCGGGTCTTCGGCATCGCCGGGGGGGAGGGGCTCGTGGGCCTCGCCCTGGTGCGGGACTTAGAGGAGGAGCCCGCCTGCTACGATCTGCAGCAGTTTATGATCGACGGGCGCTTCCAGGGACAGGGGCACGGAAAGGCGGCGCTGGCACTGCTCCTGGCGGAGCTGGAAAAGGAGCGGCGCTTCCCGCAGGTGGAGGTCTGCGTCAAGAAAGAGAACGCGGCGGCGCTGGGGCTCTTTGAGGGGGCGGGCTTCCGGGACACGGGCTACGTGGACGAGAGCTGCCCCGACTGCCTCAATCTCATGCGCTCTTTGTCCGCGCCTGCCGCGACGGACCTGCTGATCGAGGATTTCACCGACCCGCGCTTTCAGGCGGCCTTTCGCCTGTATTTTGCCGAGCTGGGCATAGAGGTGGCGGACTGGGAAGCCCTGTTCCGGGAGATGAACCAAGGCGGCAACCGAGCCCTTCTGCGGCTGGGGCCGAAAGGGGAGACCCTGGGCTTTATCCAGTTCACGACGCTCCCGCTGACAAGCCGGTTTTTCGAGGAGACCTGCGGCTTCATCCGGGAGTTGTGGGTAGCAGAGGGCCGGCGGAGCCGGGGCCACGGAGCGGCTCTGCTGAAACGGGCGGAGGACTGGTTTCTTTTCCAAGGCGTCCGCACCGTCCTGCTCACCACGGATACGGCCCGGGACTTTTATCTTCGCCACGGATACGCCCCGGCCCCGGCCTGCCGAGCGAAAAACGGGGACGAGGTCTTTGTAAAGCATCTGACGCCCGCGGGGGCATAAAAACGAACAGGAGGGAACGCGCATGAGCCAATATGCCAATTGCATCATCTATTCCGAGGATATGGACTTTCCGGCCAACCGGCCCATTCCCTGGGTGGCGAAGCTGGACGATCTGCCCATTTTCCAATGCAGCTATTCCATCCACTGGAATATGCCCTTTGCCGAGCCGCCGGAGCCGCCCGCGCCGGGGCAGCGGATCGTGGGCCATCCGCCCCACCTGCACAAGGAGAACGAGATCATGTTCCTCATCGGCGGGGACCCGGAGCATCCCTTCGACCTGGGGGCTGAGGTGGAGATCTGCATCGGGCCGGAGATGGAGCGCTTCGTCATCACAAGGAGTTGCTGCATCCGTATCCCCGGCGGCACGCCCCACGGATTTTATCACATCAACCGCTGCGAGCGCCCCTGGCTCTTCGTGGAGGTCCAGGAGGCCAATCCCAAGACGGAAAAGTTCCTCTGGGAGTATCTGACCCCGGAGGAGAAGGCCTCCATCCCCGAGCGGGCCATGGCCTTCTGGCAGGACGTGGGCTTCTGACCTATAAAGCCATCCCTCGCTGACCAAATATAACCATCCCCCCGCCGCCTTGACACGGGGCGGCGGGGGTGCTATACTTGTGGCATAACATACAGAACGGAGATGAAAAGATGCATCGTACCTCTTTCTGAGAATTGGGCGCGTATGGATTTTCGGCGGCTCCGGCCGTCGGCGTCGGCGCGCCTCTTCGCGGGAGAGGTGTCTTTTCTGACCGGACCGGGCGGCTGTCGCAAGCTGCCGGGGTCACTTTTCGGTTGCGGAAGTCTGCCTTTCCGCAGCCGTATTTTTTATAATCAGGCATTAGGCATTAGGCATTAGGGGACGTGGGGAAACGGCGTCCTCTGAGCCCTGAGCCCTGTGCCCTGTTCACTGAAAGGAGACCCTATGGCGCAAATCGACATTTCGCATCTGACCTTTGCCTATGACGGCAGTTACGACAACATATTTGAGGACGTGAGCCTGCGGCTGGATACGGACTGGCGGCTGGGGCTCACCGGGCGCAACGGGCGGGGGAAGACCACCCTGCTCCGGCTGCTGATGGGGGAATACGAGTACCGGGGGCAGATCTCCGCCCCGGTGGACTTCGCCTACTTTCCCTTTCCCGTGACGGAGCCGGAGCGGGAGACCCTGGAGCTGATCCAGACCCAATGCCCGGAGCTGGAGCTCTGGCAGCTCATGAAGGAAATGGCCCGGCTGGAGCTGGACGAGGAACTGCTTTACCGGCCCTTCGCCACCCTCTCCAACGGGGAGCGGACCAAGCTGCTGCTGGCGGCCCTCTTCCAGCGGGAGAACGCCTTCCTGCTCATCGACGAGCCTACGGACCACCTGGACCTGCGGGGCCGGGAGCTGGTGTCCCGCTGGCTGGGCACGAAGAAGGGCTTTATCCTGGTTTCCCACGATCGGGCTTTTCTGGACGGCTGCGTGGACCACATCATGGCCATCAACCGGGCCAACGTGACCGTGACGAAGGGCATTTTTTCCACCTGGTGGGAGAACAAGGAGCGGCAGGACGCCTTTGAGCTGGGGGAAAACGAAAAACTCAAAAAGGAGATACGGCGGCTCAAAGAAACGGTCCGGGAAAAGGCCCAGTGGTCGGACACCGCGGAGCGGCGGAAGGTGGGGGTAGACCGGACGAAGGTGGACAACGTGAAGGGCTGGGCGCCGCTGCAGGGGGCCAAATCCAAGAAGCAGATGGCCCGCGCCAAGGCCATCGAGGCCCGGCAGACCCGGGCCGTGGAGGATAAGGAAAAGCTGCTGAAAAACATTGAGCAGAGCCCGGAGCTGAAGCTGACGAGCCTGTCCCACTGGTCCCGGCGGCTGGTGGAGGCCAAGGAGCTGACCCCGGTCTACGGCGGGCGGCCCGTCTGCGCCCCGGTGAGCTTTACCATAAGCCAGGGGGAGCGCATCGCCCTGCGGGGGAAGAACGGGGCGGGGAAATCCAGCCTTCTGAAACTCATCTGCGGGCAGCCCATCGACTACCGGGGCCGCCTGGAGCTGGCGGGGGGCCTGGTGCTCTCCGTGGTGCCCCAGGACGCCTCCTTCCTGCGGGGGAATTTGGCGGACTTTGCCCGGGAGCGGGAGCTGGACGAGAGCCTGTTCAAGGCCATCCTGCGCAAGCTGGCCTTCTCCCGGGAGCAGTTTGAAAAGGACATGGGGGCCTTCTCCGCCGGGCAGAAGAAAAAAGTGCTGCTGGCGGCGGCCCTCTGCCGCCCTGCCCACCTCTATATCTGGGACGAGCCGCTGAACTATATCGACGTGCTCTCCCGCATGCAGATCGAGGAGCTGCTGAACGCCTATGAGCCCACCATGCTCTTTGTGGAGCATGACCGTGCCTTTTGTGATAAAATCGCAACATCTGTAGTGGAAATAGAGGCCCCATAACACCATATCCTGTTGCTCCGGCATCGTTTGTGAAAAAATAATCCCAATATATAGAGATTTGCTCTTGCAATGTGAAACAAGATGCTGTATAATGCAAGAGCTTTAAGACACAAAATATAGGGGCGGCACAGTGAGGAAAGCCCCAAAACATAGAACAGATCGCGTCGGAACGGAGGAGAAAGATATGAAGATCATCAAACGAAACGGGTCGGAAGAGACCTTCGACAGGCAGAAAATCTGGAATGCCATCGCCAAGGCCAACGTGGCCGGAGAGGGAAAGCCCGAGCTGTCCGACAGGCAGATCGACTACATTTCCCTGGTGATCGAGGACTACTGCGCCCAGGTGGGCCGCGCCCTCTCCGTGGAGGAGATCCAGGAGCTGGTGGAGACGCACATCATCCTGCAGGGCGCGCCCGAGACCGCCAAGCGCTACATCCGCTATCGCTTCAAGCGCAACCAGGTCCGCGCCTCCAACACCACGGACAACCAAATCCTCAGCCTCATCGAGTGCAACAACGAGGAGGCCAAGCAGGAGAACGCCAACAAGAACCCCATCATCAACTCCACCCAGCGGGACTACATGGCCGGTGAGGTCAGCCGGGACCTGACCCGCCGCCTGCTGCTGCCGGAGGACATCGTGAAGGCCCACGACGAGGGCATCATCCACTTCCATGACGCGGACTATTACGCCCAGCATATGCATAACTGCGACCTGGTAAACCTGGAGGATATGCTGCAGAACGGCACCGTCATCACCGGTACCCTTATCGAGAAGCCCCATTCCTTTGCCACCGCCTGCAACATCGCCACCCAGATCGTGGCCCAGGTGGCCAGCAACCAGTATGGCGGGCAGAGCATTTCCCTGGCCCACCTGGCTCCCTTCGTCCAGATCAGCCGCGAGAAGATCCGCGGCATCGTGGACGCGGAAATGGCCGCCATCGGCGTCACGCCCCCGGAGGAGAAGATCAGCCAGATCGTGGAGGCCCGCCTGCGGGACGAGATCCGCCGCGGCGTGCAGACCATCCAGTACCAGGTGGTCACCCTGCTCACCACCAACGGACAGGCCCCCTTCGTCACCGTTTTCATGTATCTGGGCGAGGCGAAGAACGAGCAGGAGAAGAAGGACCTGGCCCTGATCATCGAGGAGACCCTGCTGCAGCGCTACCAGGGCGTGAAGAACGAGAGCGGCGTGTGGGTCACCCCCGCCTTCCCCAAGCTGATCTACGTGCTGGAGGAGCAGAACATCACCCCCGATTCCCCCTATTGGTACCTTACCGAGCTGTCCGCCAAATGTACGGCCAAGCGCATGGTGCCCGACTATATCAGCGAGAAGATGATGCTCAAGCTCAAGGGCGACGTGTACACCTGCATGGGCTGCCGCTCCTTCCTGACGCCGGACCGCTTCACCGACGCGGGCGTGGGCAACATCGCCAACGCCGGCAACTACGAGCCGGGCAAGCATAAGTATTACGGCCGCTTCAACCAGGGCGTCGTCACCATCAACCTGGTGGACGTGGCCCTGTCCTCCGGCGGCGACAAGGAAAAATTCTGGAATATCTTTGACGAGCGGCTGGAGCTCTGCCACCGGGCCCTCCTCTGCCGCCATGAGCGGCTGAAGGGCACCCTCTCCGACGCGGCCCCCATCCTCTGGCAGTACGGCGCCCTGGCCCGCCTGGAAAAGGGCGAGAAGATCGACAAGCTCCTTTACGGCGGCTACTCCACCATTTCCCTGGGCTACGCGGGCCTCTACGAGTGCGTCCTTTACATGACGGGCAAGAGCCATACGGACCCGGAGGCCACCCCCTTCGCCCTCTCCGTCATGCAGCATATGAACGACGCCTGCGCCAAGTGGAAGGCCGACTCCAATATCGACTTCTCTCTCTACGGTACGCCCCTGGAGAGCACCACCTACAAGTTCGCCAAGTGCCTGCAGAAGCGCTTCGGCATCATCCCCGGCGTCACGGACAAGAGCTATATCACCAACAGCTACCACGTCCACGTCTCCGAGGAGATCGACGCCTTCACCAAGCTCAGCTTCGAGGCCCAGTTCCAGGCCCTGTCCCCCGGAGGAGCCATCAGCTACGTCGAGGTCCCCAATATGCAGAACAACATCCCGGCGGTGCTGAAGGTCATTCAGTTCATCTATGACAACATCATGTACGCCGAGCTGAATACCAAGAGCGACTATTGCCAGGTCTGCGGCTACGACGGGGAGATCGAGATCGTGGAGGATGACGGCAAGCTGGTCTGGCAGTGCCCCAACTGCGGCAACCGTGACCAGAACAGAATGAACGTGGCCCGCCGCACCTGCGGCTATATCGGCACCCAGTTCTGGAACCAGGGCCGTACCCAGGAGATCAAGGATCGCGTGCTGCATCTGTAATACGAATAGACGGCGGGGCCGCTGCTTGCCAGCGGCCCTTTGCCGCATCAAAGGGAGGTGGGTCCGTGAACTACGGGACCATCAAAAATTGTGATATCGCCAACGGCGTGGGGGTGCGGGTGAGCCTCTTCGTTTCCGGCTGCACCCACCATTGTAAAGAATGCTTCCAGCCCGAAACCTGGGACTTTGCCTACGGCGAGCCCTACACCCGGGAAACGGAGGACGAGCTGCTGCGGCTGCTGGCGCCCTCTTATATCGACGGGCTGAGCCTTTTGGGCGGCGAGCCCATGGAGCCCCAGAATCAGCGGGAGCTGGTGAAGCTGCTGCGCCGGGTCAAGGCGGAGCTGCCCGATAAAAACGTGTGGTGCTACTCGGGCTACACCCTGGAAACCGATCTGCTCAGCCCCAGCCGTGCCCGCTGCGAGGTGACGGACGAGCTGCTGAGCATGATCGACATTCTGGTGGACGGGGAGTTCGTGCTGGAAAAGAAGAACATTTCCCTCTCCTTCCGAGGCTCGGAGAATCAGCGCATCATCGACCTGAAAGCGACGCTGAAAAGCGGCCGGACCGTGGTCCTGGACCTGGACCGGAAGAAATAAAGGAGGAAACCCCGTGGCAAAGCAAGCCCCATCCATCGACGCCTGGCTCAAGGAGGCCAAGGCAAGCGAGAACGCCGACAAGATCGGCATGTATCTGACCCACAACGGCGTGGTGCGCGGCTCGGCCCGCGCCGCGGTGCGGGAGGGGGCGGAGGCCCCCGCCGTCACCGGTATGCGCTTTTCCTACGACGCGGCGGGCGTGGAGGCCGCCATCGCCGAGACCCGCAAAATGGAGGGCATTTACTTCGTCCGCGTCTGGCTCAATGAGGGCGAGCTGCGGGTAGGGGACGATATCATGTTCGTCCTCATCGGCGGCGACATCCGCCCCCGGGTCATCGACGCCCTGCAAAGCCTGGTGGGCCGCATCAAGAACGAGTGCGTCACCGAGCAGGAAACCTATTGACC
>CAMVOG010000012.1 GCA_947169005.1 uncultured Clostridia bacterium
GGGCGTCGCCCTGCTTGCCGCCAAGCGCAGCAAGGACCCCAACACCCAGGTGGGGGCCTGCATCGTCAGCCCCGACAACATCATCCTTTCCACGGGCTACAACGGCTTCCCCGCGGGCTGCTCGGACGACGAGTATCCCTGGGACCGGACGGGAGAGGAGACCAAGTACCCCTACGTGGTCCACGCGGAGCTGAACGCCATCCTCAACGCCAACGGCAAGTCCCTGCGGGGGGCGAAGATCTACGTGGCCCTCTTCCCCTGCAACGAGTGCGCCAAGGCCATCATCCAGAGCGGCATCCGCGAGGTGGTCTACCTCTCGGACAAGTACGCGGATTCCGACGCCACCAGGGCTTCCAAGCGGATGCTGAACTCCGCCGGCGTTACCTTCACCCATCTGGACACGGAGCTGAAGACCCTGGAGATCGATTTTGACGTGAAATAAAGCAAAGCGCAGAAAAAGGCCCCGCTTCCAAAGCCGGAAGCGGGGCTTTCGTTATCTTTTCTCATACTATTCTTCAATAAAATCCTTGATTTTATTGAAGAGGCATCGTGCAAAAGCACGCTGCCCATTTTGCGCCAAAAGGCGCAAAATCCATCTCATAAGTCTTCGACGCGCCTTCGGCGCTATAAAACGCTTTTTAAGCGTTTTATGGAAGACTGGTATCAGCCAATGTAACGGCCAGCGCCCTTGTAGTGGAGGGCGTAATAGGAATCATCCAGGTTGTTGATCTTCACGTAGCCGGAGCCGGAGGAGGAGTGGATAAACTCATTGTCGCCGATGTAGATGCCCACGTGGGCGGCGCCCCAACTGCTGTAGCTGCTGAAGAAGACCAGGTCGCCCACCTGCAGCTCGCTCTTTTCGATGTGGGTGTACTGATCGTAAAGCGTGTAGGAGGTGCGGGTCGGATCATAGCCGCAGTTTTTCAGCACATAGGAAACGAAGCCGGAGCAGTCGAAGCCGGAGGGGGAGGCCCCGCCGTAAACGTAGGGGGTGCCCATGTACTGCTTGGCGAACTCCACGATCCGCTCGCCCTCGGTCTGCTCCGCAGCGGCGGCAGCGGACCGGGTCGGCTGCAGGGGAATATCCGCAGCGGCGGCCTGGGCGTCAAAGGTGACGTAGTCGCAGAAAACGTAGCCTACCCGGTCCAGCGCCGTGCGCACCTTGTACCAGCAGTCGTTGACACCGATGACGGTGACGGGCGTGTCCTTATTGACGTAGGCCATGATCTCGCCGGTGTAGCTGGCGCTCTCCCGGATGCGGACCGCGTCGGAATTGATGGTGGCGGAGGCGTCCGCGAGGTCGATGGACAGGGTGGGGGAGACGAACTGGGCGAACATGTACCCGTCCTGCCCCTTAAAGATCACGCTGTACCACTCGCCCTCGATGCCCGTGATGATGACGGTGTCGCCGGTGGTGGCGGTGCCCAGGGTCGGAGCCGAGGTGGAAGGCTCAGAACGGAAATTGAGGTCCGTCCCGTTCACGATACCGCCGCCGATGGAAACGGCGCCGGCGCTCACGGTCAGCAGGGCGGCAGAGGCTGCGGCGGCCGCCGCGACGGCGAGGCCCCGCATGGATTTCTTAAAAATACGCATCGTTATGATCTCCATGGTCAACAGTTTGATTGATTAGCAGCTCCTTTCGGAGCGGCTTGGCGGCGGAACTCAGTTGGCCTTGATGGCCCGGTCCAGCCAGACGGCGGCAACGTCCATGGCGTTGTACAGGCCGTCCTTTTCCGTTTTCTTCACCACTCTGTCCCGGCTTTTCAGGTCCGGGTCCGTGAGCTGGAGCTGAACGGAAACTCGCTGGGAAAGATTGAGGTCCTGCAGGGGAGCGGAATCCATAATTTGAAGCATGATAATGTACTTATCAGACATATTGCCGTAGTAAATCAGATTGTCCTTACGGCGCAGGGGATAGCCCTTGTACTCCAGGCGCTTTGCCGTATTCGCAGCCATGATCGTCCTCCTTTCTTTTGCTGTTACAAATTGTAACACATTGTTTCCCGTCTGTCAACCAAAAAGTTGCAAAAGAATGACAAGAGAAGAATGATTATCCACGATGCGAAGGATTCATCCTTCCAAAGTCATAGAAACAAGGCTGCCGCAGCCTGTGCGGCAGCCTTGTGAACAGCGTAGTCCGGCCCTCGCTCACTCCCGGCTCAGATAATTGGTGAGCAGCTCGTTGAGCAGCTCATCCCGGTCCAGCCGGCAGATCAGCGTGCGGGCATTGTCGTAATTCGTGATATAGGTGGGGTCCTCCGTAATGATATAGCCGACGAGCTGATTGATGGGGTTGTAGCCTTTGAGAAGAAGGGCCTTGTATACACGGGTCATGATCTCTCTGATCTCGGCCTTTTTATCGACGACGCCAAACTTCTTGGTAAAATCATCCATTTTCAAGCCCTCCTGCGGAAGAATATTTCTCTTTCGTTTTCATTATACAACGTTTTTACCGGGCTGTAAAGCAGAAAACGCAGAATTATTCTCAAAAACCGTACAAATTTTTGCGCGTCTCAGCGAATGTGGGCGTTCAGCTCCGCGCCCAGCTTTTCCAGGATGGCGGCCATCCGGGGCTCCACGTCCTGGTCCGTCAGGCTCTTCTCATCGCTGCGGAATTCCAGGGAGAAGGCCACGCTCTTCTGCCCGGCGGGGATGGGCAGGCCGGTATACACGTCGAAGAAGTCGGCGGCCTTCAAAAGGCTCCCGCCCGCGGCGCGGATGCACTTTTCCAGTGCCAGCACCGTCACGGCGGCGTCGCAGACCACGGCCAGGTCACGGTGGACGCCGGGGAAGCGGGGCAGGGGGGCGTAGGTGATCTCGGCGGCGCTCAGCTCCCGCAGGGCCTCGAAGTCCAGCTCGGCGGCGTAAAGCTCCGCCGTCACGTCATAGGCCTCGGCTACGGCGGGGTGAAGCTGGCCCAGGATACCGATCACGCGGCCTTCCACCGTGATCTCGGCGCAGCGGCCGGGATGATAGCTGCTCGCGTCCTTCCGGGCGTGGAACTCGGCCCCCGTGATGCGCAGCGCGTCCAGAATGGCCTCCACGTCGCCCTTGAGGTCAAAGAAGTCCAGCCCGCCGTAAGCGCCCAGGGTGAGGCAGAGCTTTTCTTCGGGCAGCTCGTCCGCGGCTTTGGGCAGATAGAGCTTCGCCAGCTCATAGAGCCGGGCGGAGGCGTTGCGGTTGTGGACGTTGCGGGCCAAAGTCTCCAGCATGGAGGGCAGGGAGGTGGTGCGCATGACGCTGGTGTCCTCGCCCAGGGGGTTCAGGATGCGGATGCTGTTCGTAATGGCTGCGTCGTCGCCCCGGCGGATCTTCGCGTAGCCGGAGGGGCTGATGAAGGAATAGGTCATGATCTCGCTGTAGCCCAGGCCCCGGCAGGTCTCGCCCAGCTTACGCTCCAGCTTCTGCTTTTCCGTGAGGCCGCCCATGACGGTCTCGCCCCGGAGAGGCGTGGCGGGGATCTCGTTATAGCCCCAGAAGCGGCCCACCTCCTCGGCAACGTCGGCGCAGCGCTCCACGTCGCCCCGCCAGGAGGGGACGGTGATGGTATCCCCGTCCAGGGTAAAGCCCAGCTTCGTGAGGGTATCCCGCATGAAGTCTACGGGGATCTCGGCCCCCAGGAGGGCGTTGATCTTCTCCGGCTCCAGGGGCAGGGTGGTCACGGGCTTTTCCGCCGCCACCACGTCGATCACGCCGTCCACCACCTCGCCGGCGCCCAGCAGCTCCACCAGCTCGCAGGCCCGCTGGATGGCGGGCAGGGTGCTCATGGGGTCCAGGCCCTTCTCGAAGCGGGAGGAGGAGTCGGTGCGCATATTCAGCGCCTTGGCGGTGCGGCGCACGGAGGTGCCGTTGAAGTTGGCGGACTCAAAGACCGCCATCTGGGTGTTCTCGGTGATCTCGCTGTTCTCGCCGCCCATGACGCCGGCCACGGCCACGGGCTTTTCCCCGTCCGCGATAACCAGCATATTGGGCGTGAGGGGGCGGGGGGTGCCGTCCAGGGTGTTCATGGTCTCGCCCTCTTTGGCGTTGCGGACGATGATCTTCCCGCCGTTCAGGCAGGCGTAGTCAAAGGCGTGCATGGGCTGGCCGTATTCCAGCATCACGTAGTTGGTGATATCCACCATGTTGTTGATGGGGCGCACGCCGGAGGCCCGCAGACGCTGCCGCAGCCAGCGGGGAGAGGGGGCGATTTTGATGTTCTTCACGATGCGGGCGCAGTAACGGGAGCAGAGCTCCGCGTTTTGGATCTCCACGGAAAGGTGGTCCCGCACGTCGCCGCCGCAGCCCTTTACCACGGGCTCGTGGAGCTTGAGGGGTTTATCAAAGGTAACGGCGGTCTCCCGGGCCAGGCCGATGACGGAGAGGCAGTCCGGGCGATTGTTGGTGATCTCGAACTCCACCAGGCTGTCGTCCGCGCCCATGAGGGGGCGGATATCGTCGCCGGGCTTCACGCCCTCGTCGTTGAGGATCCAGATGCCGTCCTCAATGGCATTGGGGAAGTCATGCAGGTCCAGCCCCAGCTCCTTGAGGGAGCAGAGCATGCCCCAGGAGGCGACGCCCCGCAGCTTGCCCTTCTCGATCTTCACGCCGCCGGGCAGCAGACTCTTGTGCTTGGCCACGGGCACCAGGTCCCCCTGCTTCACGTTCTGGGCCCCGGTGACGATCTGCACGGGCTCGCCCTCGCCGATATCCACCTGGCAGACCCACATATGGTCGGAGTTTTCGTGCCGCACGATCTCCAGCACCTTACCGACCACCACGTTTTTGATCTCCTCGGAGGGCTCCTCCGTCAGCTCCACCTTGGAGCCGGAGAGGGTCATTTTATCGTCGTATTCCTTGCTGGTGGCCTCGAAGTCCACGAACTCGGAAAGCCATTTTCTCGAAAGTTTCATTTTACTTCCCCTCCTTAAAACTGGCCCAGGAAGCTGACGTCGTTTTCATAGATCAGCCGCAGGTCCGGGATGTTGAAGCGGCGCATGGTCATGCGCTCCACGCCGATGCCGAAGGCGAAGCCGGAGTAAACCTCCGGGTCGATGCCGCAGCCCTCCAGCACCTTGGGATGCACCATGCCCGCGCCCAGAAGCTCGATCCAGCCCTCGCCCTTGCAGACGCGGCAGCCCGCGCCGCCGCAGGCGAAGCACTGCATATCCACCTCGCAGGAGGGCTCGGTGAAGGGGAAGTGATGGGGGCGGAAGCGGGTCTTGGTCCCCGCGCCGTAGAGCTTTTCCACCAGGGCGTTGAGGGTGCCCTTGAGGTCGCCCATGGTCACGCCCTTGTCCACAACCAGACCCTCGATCTGGTGGAACATGGGGGAGTGGGTGGCGTCCACCTCGTCCTTGCGGTAGACGCGGCCGGGGGAGATGATGCGGATGGGGGGCTTGGTCTTTTCCATCACGCGCACCTGCACGGGGCTCGTCTGGCAGCGGAGGTGGATCTTCTCATCCTCCGTGATATAGAAGGTGTCCTGCCAGTCGCGGACCGTGTGGCCCTCGGGGATGTTCAGCCGGGTAAAGTCATACTCCGTCAGCTCCACCTCGGGGCCCTCGGCGATGGTAAAGCCCATGCCGATGAAGATATCCTTGGCCTCGTCCAGCACCACGGACATGGGGTGCTTATGGCCCAGGCTGGGCTTCTTGCCGGGGATCGTCACGTCCAGAGCCTCAGCCTCCAGCTTCTTCTCCAGCATGGCCTCCCGGATGAGGGCTGCCTTCTCGCTGATGGCTCCCTCGATGCGGGCGCGGACCTCGTTGGCCAGTTGGCCCATGGCGGGCCGCTCCTCGGGAGTGAGGCTGCCCATCTGCTTGAGAACGGCGGTCAGCTCGCCCTTTTTGCCCAGATAGCGGATGCGCAGGGCCTCCAGGTCCGCCGCCTCCGCCACGCTCTCGATGGCCTTCATGGAGGCGCTTCTGATCTCTTCCAGTTTCGCTTTCATCTTGTCACACCCTTGCAGATAATGCGGGCATACCCGCGGCACAAAAAAATCCGCCCCGATATGGGACGGAGGATTCCGCGGTACCACCCAAATTCGCGCCCCGTGGGGACGCGCGCTCAGTCTGGCGGATAACGGCGCCTGCCGCCGGGGATTGGCCGGAGCTCACGGGCGAACCGGGCCGTTCTGTCACGAAGCGCTTTCAGCCGCGGCGCTCTCTCTGTACGGACAGGGGACGGTCATTTTCCCGATCATAGCAGCGGCGGCAAAGCGCCGCTTGAAATTGTCCCAAAGAATATATCATATTTATAAAATGATTGCAAGAATAAAATTGACTATTTCGGCAAATTCGGTTAGAATAGCAGGCATAGGCGGCCCACGTCCGCCCGCAAAGGAGCTGAATCGCAATGGTCTATAATAAAGACGTATTCATCGAGGAGCTGATCCGCCGCAAAAGGCCCGGCGGGGAGACTTTGTTCAAGGTCGGTGCGGTGATCCTGGGCCTCATTTTAGTGGCCCTGGCCTTCCATTTTTTCACCAGCATTTTCCCCTTCTTCTTCGCCGTCATCGTCATCCTGGAATTCTTCCTCTTTATCTACACCGTCAAGGAATATGAATATTCCTTCATCAACGGGGACCTGGATATCGACACGATCCTGGGCAAGCGGAAGCGGAAAAACGTGCTGAGCTGTGCCGCCCGGGAGATCCGCCTCATGGAGCCCGTGACGGGGAAGGTGGAGGGGGAGTTCACCCAGGTGCTGGACGCCTCCGTCAGCCCTCGGGCATCTGGCCGCTGGTACTTTATCTGCGAGCGGGACGACGGCAGCCGCATTCTGGTCTATTTGAGCCCCTCTGACAGGCTGCTGCGTGGCTTCAAGCAGTTCATCGGGCCCCGCATGAAGGGGGAGGTCCCCGCGGAGGCGGAGAAGTGAGGCTCTATACAGCCGCCCAGGCTCGGGAGCTGGACCGCCGCACCATTGAGGAGCACGGCGTCCCCTCGCTGACGCTGATGGAGAATGCAGCCGCCGCCCTGGCGGAAAAGGCCGTGGAGCTCGCGGAGGGTCCCTCCGCCGCCGTCTTCTGCGGCAGCGGCAACAACGGGGGCGACGGTATCGCCGCCGCCAGGCTCTTAAAAGGAAAGGGCTTTACGGTCCGTACCTTCCTGGTGGGCAACCGGGAAAAGCTCACGCCGGACAGCCGAGCCATGGAGGAGCGGCTGAGGGCCTGCGGCCTTACCCTGGAGGATTGGGATGATACCGACAAGCAAAAGGCCTTTACAGAGCAAAGCGGCATCGTGATCGACGCGCTGCTGGGCACCGGGCTCAACAGTCCCGTCCGGGGCCGATACGCGGAGGTCATCCGCTGGCTGAACGGCTTGGGGCGGCCCATCGTCTCCGCCGACATCCCCAGCGGCGTCTCCGCCGATACCGGTGCCGTCCTCGGGGAAGCTATAGAGGCCGCGGCCACCATCACCTTCGGTGGGCCCAAGGTGGGGCAATTCGTGGAGCCCGGCTGCGTAAAGGCTGGAGCCTTGACGGCTGCGGACATCGGCATTTTGCCCGACGCAGAGATCGACAACACTGTAAAATCATTCGCCTTTACAGGGGAAAATGCCCATCAAACGCTCCCGAAGCGCCCGCCGCTTAGCCATAAGGGCGATTACGGCAAGCTGCTCCTCCTCGGGGGGAGCGTGGGCTTTACCGGGGCCCCCTGGCTGGCGGCTGAGGCCGCCGTCCGCAGCGGGGCGGGGCTGGTGTATTTGGGCGTCCCGGAGAATATTTACTCCATTGAGGCCGTGAAGTGCGTGGAGGCCATGCCTTTTCCCGTGAGGGCCCGGGAGGGAAAGATCAACGGGCAGGACCCCGCCGTTCTGCGGGAGCTTGAAAAGAGGCTTTCCTCCTGTACTCTATGCCTGGCGGGCCCCGGTCTCGGGCGCGGTCCCGGTCCCGAGGCGCTGATCCTTTGGCTTCTGGATCGCTGCCGCGTCCCGCTGATCCTGGACGCGGATGGCATAAACGCGCTGGCCGGGCATATAGATTGGCTGGACAGGGCAGCGTGTCCCGTCGTACTCACGCCCCACGAGGGGGAATTTGCCCGCCTGGGCGGACGGATCGGAGAAGACCGGCTTGGCGCGGCCCGGGTCTTTGCTGAGGACCATCACTGCGTCCTTGTTTTGAAGGGCCACAGGACCATTACGGCCCTCCCGGACGGACGGTGCTGGGTGAACACCTGCGGCAACCCGGGCATGGCCAAGGGCGGCAGCGGGGACGTGCTTTCCGGCGTCCTGGCGGCGCTGGCGGCCCGCCTGCCCCTGGAGCAGGCGATCCCCCTGGGCGTCTGGCTCCACAGCCGGGCCGGAGACCTGGCGGCGGCAAAGTACGGCGAAAATTCCATGACGCCCAGCGACATGCTCGCGGCGCTGCCGGAGGCGTTTTCCGGGAGCTGATCCACTTGAAACGCGGCCTTCTTTTCTTGCTTATCCCCTTGCTTCTTCTCTGTACCGCCTGCGGCCAAAGCGCCGGGCGGGAGGATTTTCTGGCGCTGTGCGCCGCCTGGCTGGCGGCTCCCGTGCGGCTTTGCGCTGCCGTATCCGCCGATTACGGGGACCGGGTCTGGAATTTCCGCCTGGTCTACGAGGGCGACGGGGAGCAGGGCAGCCTCACGGTGCTGGAGCCGGAGCGTATCGAGGGCGTCGGGGCGGAGCTTGTGAAGGGGGAGACGTTGCGGCTCGTCTGTGACGGGACCCTGCTGGACACGGGCGCCCTCTTCGGCAACGCCGCCACGCCCCTGCAGGCTCTGCCACTCACGGTGCTGGCAGTGCGGGAGGGCTTCGTCACCTCCACCTGGCGGGAGACCGTGGCCGGGGAAAGGCTCACCGTCGCCGCCATTGACGCCACCCCTGCCGGGGACGACGAAAAAACGATCTACACCGTCTGGTTTTCGCCGGAGGAGCCCAGCCTCCGCCGGGCGGAGATCAGCGTGGACGGATATACGATACTGACCATGGACATGGAAGAAGGATAGAACATGGACCCACGAAAGAAACGCTGCTGGGCGGAGATCGACCTGGACGCCCTGACGCATAACGTAGAGGAGCTGCGCCGCCCGCTGCCCGCGGGCTGCCGCTTTTTGGGCGTGGTGAAGGCCAACGCCTACGGCCACGGGGCCGTGACGGTGGCAAAGCGCCTGGAGGAGCTGGGGGCCGGCTACCTGGCCGTGGCCTGCCTGGACGAGGGCGTGGAGCTGCGGGAGGCGGGCGTCCGCCTGCCCATCCTGATCCTGGGCTATACGGACCCGGTCTACACCACCGAGCTGCTTGCAAAGGGGCTGACCCAGGCCGTGACGGGCCTGGAGGCAGCCAAGGCCTACGCCGCAGCCGCCCGGGAACGGGGAGGACGCCTCCGCTGCCACCTGAAGCTGGACAGCGGCATGGGCCGGGTGGGCTTCCGTCTGCCGGAGGAGTTTTCTCTGGCGGAAAAGGCCCTGGCCCTGCCGGAGCTGGACTTCGAGGGGGTCTTCACCCACTTCGCCGTCTCCGACGTGCCGGGGGGCGAGGCCTACACCGAGGCCCAGCACAGCCGCTTTATGGAGGCCGTGCGGAAATTGGAAGCGAAACGGGGCGGGAAATTTGCCCTGATCCATTGCGCCAACAGCGGCGCTGTGATAAACTATCAGGAGTACGTTCACGACATGGTGCGCCCCGGCATCATGCTCTACGGCTGCTACCCGGATAAGGACCGGGGCGGCTTCGACCTGCGGCCCGTGATGAGCCTCAAGACCCGGGTGGTCCAGCTCAAGGACATGCCCGCCGGGGAGAGCGTCAGCTACGGCCGCCTGTGGAAGGCCGATGGCCCGCGCAGGATCGCCGTGCTCAGCATCGGCTACGCCGACGGGCTGCCCCGGCTGCTCTCGGGCCGCCTGGAGTTTATCATCCGCGGACAGAAGGTGCCGCAGGTGGGCCGCGTCTGCATGGATATGTGCATGGCGGACGTAACGGAGCTGCCCGAGGTCCGGGTCGGGGACGAGGTGCTGGTCTTCGGCAGGGGCTGTGGGGGCGAGATCCCCGTGGAGGCCCTGGCGGAGCCCCTGGGCACCATTTCCTATGAGCTGCTCTGCGGCGTTTCCCCCCGGGTGCCCCGGGTCGTAACGGAGGCCGCCTCCGAGGCATAGACTGAACTGCGGAGGATAGGCGGGCGGCGTCGCCGCCCGAAAAAATACCGCCGCTGGCGGTATGGACCCCACCGTGACGGGGAAGAATATGACTGTCCCGCTTACATAGCGTAACCGGGCAGACTATCTTCCGTCGGAGTGTGGAAAAATGAATAACGGTGTCAAGCGAGGAGATATTTACTACGCGGACCTCAGCCCCGTGGTGGGCAGCGAGCAGGGGGGCACCCGCCCGGTCCTGATCGTGCAGAACGACGTGGGCAACCGCTACAGCCCCACGGTGATCGCGGCGGCCATCACCTCCCAGGTGAACAAGGCCAAGCTGCCCACCCATATTGAGCTGGGGGCCCGGACCTGCGGGCTCAACAAGGATTCCGTGATCCTGCTGGAGCAGATACGCACCATTGACAAGCGCCGCCTGCGGGAGCGCATGGGCAAGCTGGATGAAGCCGCCATGTCCCGGGTGGACAACGCCATCGCCGTCAGCTTTGGGTTGGCCGGCGGAGTAAGATAAAACAGGGGAGGGCCCCCGGGCCCTTCCACCCTGCGGAGGTACATACTATGGTCAAGAAAAGACTGGTAACGATCGTGGGCGTCGTGATCGGCGGCCTGTTTCTCTTCGCTCTGGTCGCCGCGGCGGCGGGGAGCTACGGCTCCTCCTCTGACCCGCTTGTGACGCTGAGCTATCTGACGGACGTGTTCACGCCGGATATGGACAAGCTCATTGAGGAAAAGGCAGAGGCCCAGGCGACAGAGCTCAGCGCCTCCCTGGACGGCCGTCTTTCCGCTTTGGAGCAGCGGGTGGAGGCGGCGGAGGGCGTCGTTGCCGCGGCCAATTATACAGCCCTCAGCCTCAAAAGCGGCGAGGCCCTGCGGCTGGAGGCGGGAGCCGAGCTGCTGCTGCGCTCCGGCGGGGCAAGCTGCGGCGCCGCGCTGACGGACCTTTCCGGTACAGCCGCCCTGGCGGCGGGACAGGCCCTCACGGCCAACCACTTGTATCTGGCGGACGCCGCCTGTGCCGTGACCGCCTCGGCGGACGCTCTTCTCCTGGTACGGGGAGGCTACTCCCTGGGCTGACCTTTACGATTCATTAAAGAGAGAGGAAAAGCAAAACGTGAAAAAAAGATCGAGGCTCGCCGCCCTGTTTTCTTACATACGGGGCTACAAAAAGTTCCTTGCGCTGAGCTTTTTGCTTTTGGCGGCGGAGCTGCTGATATCCTTTATTTCGCCCCTTTTCGTTTCCGTCACCATCGACAATGTGCTGGACGGAAAACCCCTGAACGTGGCCTGGTACTTCCGCTGGTTCATTGACCTGGCGGGAGGCATTGAGGTAATCCGCAAGAATATCTGGATCATGGCCCTGGGCATCTTCGGCCTGCAGCTGGTGCTGGGCCTCATTCGCCTGTCCCGGACCCGGCTGGCGGCCTGGACCGGCGAAAGCGTGGTCAAGCGCCTGCGGGACCGGCTCTATCATCATATCCAGATGCTGCCCTTCTCCTGGCACGCCTCCACCCAGACGGGCGACATCATCCAGCGCTCCACCAACGACGTGGACGTGGTGCGCCGCTTCGTCTCCTCCATGATGCTGGAATTCGTGCGCACGGTCCTCATGGTGGTGGTGGGCACGGTGGTCATGTTCTCGCTGAACAGCTCCCTGGCTCTGATCACCCTATGTATGGTGGTGCCCGTGGCGCTGGCGTCCCTGCTCTTCTCCAACCATATCTCCAAGGTCACGACGAAGCAGGAGGAGGCCGAGGGCGCCCTCTTCACGGTCATGCAGGAGAATCTGACCGCCGTGCGTGTGGTCCGGGCCTTCGGACGGGAGCGCTATGAGCTGGACAAGTTCGACGAAGCCAACGACGAGAACCGCCGTCGCCTGCTGAAGCTGAATCACACCTTCGCGGGTCTTTGGTCCACCCTGGACTTCCTCTGCGGCGTGGAAAATGCCCTTATCATGATTTTCGGCATCATCTATGTGCTGAACGGGACCCTTACCGTCGGTCAGTATACGGCCTTCTCCTCTTATGTATTCCTCTTCTTCTGGCCCATCCGCGGCTTCGGACGCATCCTCAATGAGTCTGTGCGCACCATGGTTGCCGTGGGTCGTATCGAGGAGATCTTCAACGCCGACGAAGAGGAGGGGCTCACCGAGGGCGAGACCGGCCCCGTGAAGGGCGATATCGTCTTCAAGGACGTGAACTTCTCCTACGACACCGTCCCCGTGCTGAAAAACCTCAATATGACCATCCCCGGCGGCTCCACCGTGGCGATCCTGGGCGGCACCGGCTCCGGCAAATCCACCCTGGCGCTGCTGCTCCAGCGGCTCTACGATCCCCAGAGCGGCGAGATCACCGTGGGCGGCAAGGACGTGCGCCGCTATCAGAAGCAGCACCTCCGCAGCCGCATCGGCATCGTCCTCCAGGAGCCCTTCCTTTACTCCAAGACCATCCTGGAGAACATCGGCATCAAGACCGAGCATCCCGACCCCGCCGTGGCCGAGGAGGCCGCGAAGCTGGCCCACGTCCATGAGGATATCATGGACTTTGAGGACGGCTACGACACCGTCGTGGGCGAGCGGGGCGTTACCCTCTCCGGCGGGCAGAAGCAGCGCGTGGCCATCGCCCGGGCCCTGGTGGGGGAGAGCGACGTTCTGATCTTCGACGACTCCCTTTCCGCCGTGGATACGGCCACCGACGCCGCCATCCGTGCCGGTCTCAAGCAGAAGGAGGCGGGCGTCACCACCATCATCATTTCCCACCGCATCACCACGCTTATGGAGGCGGACAAGATCTTCGTCATGAAGGACGGGGCCGTGGTGGAGGAGGGCAGCCATGAGGAGCTGCTGCGCCTTGGCGGCATCTACCGCCGTACCTACGATATCCAGGCTTCCGTGGAAGGAGGCGAGGCCGTATGAGCGCCATCAAGGAAAAAGATTATCAGGGTCAGCACATCGACCCCCATACCTGGAAAACCATTCTGAGCTTCGGCCGCAGCCGCTGGAAGTATTTTATCGTCATCGCCGGGGGCGGCATGGTAGCCGGCATCATCGACCTTCTCATGTCCCTCATGTCCATGTGGGCCATCGACGGTTTCATGTACTCGGGCAACACCGAGAAATTCCCCCTCTTCATCATCGCGGCCCTGGGGCTGCAGGTGATCCTGGCGGGCTTTACGCTGATCTACTGCCGCTCCGCCGGGTCTCTGGAGGCCCATCTGAGCAGCGACGTGCGCCGGGCGGCCTATCTGCGGCTGCAGACCCTCAGCTTTTCCTATTATGACAAGAGCTCCGTTGGCTATCTGATCAGCCGCCTCACCAACGACATTTCCCGCATCACGGAAATGGTCTCCTGGACCTGTATCGACCTGGGCTGGGGCGTCATGGCCATCATCGCCAGTCTCATCGGTATGTTCATCGTCAACTGGCGGCTGGCACTGATCAACATCGCGGCGATCCCGCTGCTGGCCCTGCTCTCCGTCTTCTTCCAGAAGCGCATCCTGCGCTATCAGCGGGAGACGCGGCGCATCAACAGCATGATCACCTCTTCCTTCAACGAGGGCATCACCGGGGCCAAGACCAGCAAGACCCTGGTGCGGGAGGCGCTGAACGACAAGGAGTTTACCGGCGTCACCACCAGCATGAAGCAGGCGGTCATGCGGGCCGTCACCATCCAGTCCATTTACCTGCCCCTGGCCTCCTTGATCATCAGCCTGGCCACCGGCGCCATTCTCATCAAGGGCGGGCATGACGTGCTCTCCGCCTTCATCACCGTGGGCCAGCTCAACTTCTTCATCAACATCGGCAACATGATGTTCGAGCCCATCCGCAACTTCGCCAATATCTTCGCCGAATTCCAGTCCTGTCAGGCCGCCGCCGAGCGCGTGGCCGACGTGCTGACCGCCGAGTCCGACATTGAGGATACGGCGGAGGTGGTGGCAAAGTACGGCGATATGCTCCGGCCCAGGGAGGAGAACTGGGAGCCCATCGAGGGCGCCGTAGAGTTCAAGGACGTGAGCTTCTGGTACAAGGAGGGCGAGCCGGTCCTGCAGCACTTCGATCTGAAGGTCCGCAGGGGCGAGAATGTGGCCCTGGTGGGCGAGACGGGCGGCGGCAAGTCCACCATCGTCAACCTCATCTGCCGCTTCTACGAGCCCAAGGAGGGCCAGATCCTCATTGACGGCAAGGATTACCGGGAGCGCAGCCAGCTTTGGCTCCAGTCCAAGCTGGGCTATGTGCTGCATACCCCGCACCTCTTCTCCGGCTCCATCCGGGAGAACATTCGCTACGGACGTCTGGACGCCACCGACGAGGAGGTGGAGGCCGCCGCCAAGCTGGTGGGGGCTGACGAGTTCATCCGCAAGCTGGAAAAGGGTTACGACACCGACGCCGGCGAGGGCGGCAACCTCATGAGTACCGGACAAAAGCAGCTCATTTCCTTCGCCCGGGCCATCATCGCGGACCCGAAGATCTTCGTGCTGGACGAGGCCACCAGCTCCATCGACACCGAGACGGAGCGTCAGATCCAGGCAGCCGTGGACACCCTGCTGCGGGACCGCACCAGCTTCATCATCGCCCACCGGCTTTCCACTATTCGGAACGCGGACCGCATTCTGGTCATCGACGCGGGCCGCATCGTGGAGCAGGGCAGCCACAAGGAGCTGATGGCGAAGAAGGGCCGCTATTACGAGCTGTACATGAATCAGTTCCACGCGGATAAGATCGACGAATCCGTTGCGGCGCTGAATGAGGGAGTTTAGATTAAAGATTAAAGATTAAAGATTAAAGTTTTAAGTTTTGAGTATTAGATTTTTAATCCGAAAGGTCGTGAGCGGATGTTCAAGCGGCGCGCCGAGGATTCCGGCAAAAACAATCTTTTTCAGTTCGCCTTCAAAATATTCTTCGTCCACATCATCAACATCATCGTTTTTCTGATCGTGGGCATGCTGCTGGTGAACGGCAAGTCCATCGGCATCGTCGTCGGCGACGAGGCCACGGTGCTCATCATTACGCTGATCTGCCTGGCCATCTACCTGGTGCTGAGCTACCTGGAGGGCTGGCGGAGAGGGGAGAGGGACCATAACCTGGTCCTCTACGGGCACATGAAGGAGCAGAAAAACAGGGGCTTTCTGGCGGGGCTCGTGTCTCAGATCCCGGGGCTTATCTGCGCCGTGATATTGCTGTTCCCCTCAGCCTCCTTCAACGTGGCGCGGCTGGCCCGGTACTTCTATATCCACTGCAACGCCTTCCTCGTCAGCGTGGACGACATGCTTGCCGCCGGGAGCATCCCGGATATCCTCTGGTCCCTCTGCTATTTCCTGCCCGCCGTGATCCCCGTGGTGGTGGTGGGCATCGCCTATCGCCTGGGCTACAGGAGCTTCCGCATCCTGGATAAGCTCATGTGGAAAAAGCCCGACGGCAAGCGTGAAAACATCCGGTAAAGACATACTTTCAGCACCCTCCCATATGCTTCATATAGGGGGGTGTTGTGATATGAAAAAAGCGGAGCTGGCGCCGGTGGCGCTGCTGCTGTCCTTTGCGGTACTGATGAACGCGGTGGCCCACCGCTTTCCGAAGCTGTGGACGGCCCCGGCGATGGCCCCGAGCCGCCCGGTGCTGGTGATCGACCCGGGTCACGGCGGGGCGGACGGGGGAGCCGTCGCCCCGGACGGGACCGAGGAGAGCGGGCTGAATCTCGCCATCGCCCTGCGGGTGGAGGCTCTCTGCGCCCTCCTGGGGCTGGAAAGCGCCATGACCCGGCGGACGGAGGAGCTGGACTATCCCCCGGAGGCCGGGACCATCCGGGAAAAGAAGGTGGCGGACTCCCACGCGCGGGTGGAGCTGGTGAACGGGCTCCCCGGGGCGCTGCTGCTGAGCATCCACCAGAACACCTATCCCGGCGCCGGGCCCCGGGGCCTCCAGGTCCTTTACGGGCCGGGGGAGGGAAGCGAGGCCCTGGCGGAGGCGGTGGAAAGGTCCGTTTCCGCCCTGCCGGAGATCTCCCTGCGCGCCGCGGCACCGGTGCCCGAGAGCGTGTATCTCATGAAAAACGTGAGCTGCCCCGCCGTGCTGGTGGAGTGCGGCTTCTTATCAAATCCCCAGGATCTGGAACGGCTGAAAAGCGACGCGTATCAGAAGCAACTGGCGCTTTGCTTTGCCGCGGCGTATATGGGGTACGCTGCAGGCAGCAGGCAGTAGGGGTTTCGGCGTTCATTTTTCATCTTTTATCTTTCATCTTTGATCTTCAATCTTTCCATCTTTTCATATTTTATGCGAACAAATATGCATAATTGTATAGTTTTCTTGCTGATTATGTAGAAACAAAAGGAATGAAAAACAATACAAATCGGTATTTGCGAAGGAGAACCGTATGTCATTACTGCAAACGGACAGTTTGATCAACGGCTTTGTGGAAAGATCAAAGGATATCCTGCGGGATAATCTGGTCGGTGTGTATTTGCATGGCTCTTTGGTTATGGGATGCTTCAATCCTCAAAAGAGCGATATCGACCTGATTATCGTGGTGAGTCATCCGCTGCCTGACTCTGCCAAAAGAAAATATATGGACATGGTGGTTGAATTCAATGCGATGGGACCTGCGAAGGGGATCGAAATGAGCATCGTTCTCCGTGAGGTTTGCAAGCCCTTTGTTTATCCCACGCCCTATGAATTGCATTTTTCAGCAGGACATTTGAATCGGTACAAGGACGATCCCGATGATTATATCCTCAGGATGAACGGAACGGATAAAGACCTTGCGGCTCACTTTACGATCATCAACAAAAGGGGCAGGTGCCTGTATGGCGCGCCGATCGAAGACGTGTTCGCCGAGGTTCTGAGCGGCGATTATATGGATTCCATCTGGTTCGATGTTGAAGGCGCAGCAGAGGAAATAACGCAATACCCCATGTATCTGACCCTGAACCTTGCAAGGGTACTGGCTTATAAAAAAGACGGGCTTGTTCTTTCCAAGAAGGAGGGTGGTGAATGGGCACTCGAACACATGCCCGCTGAGTATCGTCCGTTGATTGCGGATGCTATACGCGAGTATTCCGAAAGTGCCGATATCGTCTACGATGACGCCCTTGCCAAACACTATGCAGAATTTGTAATCAGGAAACTGACACAGTAAAGATTAAATACTAAAGATTAAAGATTGAAGATTAAAGATCGAAGATAAAAAAGGAGCAATACACTCAATGGCAAAGGCAAAAACAGTATTTTACTGCACCGAGTGCGGCAACGAGACCATCAAGTGGCAGGGGCGCTGCCCCAACTGCGGGGCCTGGAACAGCATCGTGGAGCACGAGGCGGCCCCCAGAGCCTCCGCCCCCGGCAAGGGGCGGGGCGGCTTCGCCGTGCCCCGGCAGGAAAGCACTCCCATCGGGGAGATCGACACCACCGAGGAGACCCGCTTTTCCACAGGCTTCGGGGAGCTGGACCGGGTGCTGGGCGGGGGAGCGGTAACGGGCTCCCTGGTGCTTGTGGGCGGCGCGCCGGGCATCGGCAAGTCCACGCTGCTGCTGCAGACCTGCGGCTTCGCGGCGAAGGAGCGGAAGGTCCTTTACGTGACGGGCGAGGAATCGGGCCGTCAGCTCCGTATGCGGGCCGAGCGCCTGGGCGTGGACGGCAAGGAGCTCTTCGTCCTGGTGGAAACCAATCTGGAAAACATCCTGGACAGCATCGCCCGCCTGCAGCCGGACCTGGTGATCGTGGACTCCATCCAGACCCTCTATAAAGAGGGTGTGGACTCCTCCGCGGGCAGCGTCAGCCAGGTGAAGGAATGCACCCTGGCCCTCATGCAGCTTGCCAAAAGCGAGGGCATCACTATCTTCATTGTGGGCCACATCAACAAGGAGGGCTCCCTGGCGGGCCCCAAGGTGCTGGAGCATATGGTGGACTGTGTGCTGTATTTTGAAGGGGAGCAGACGGCAGCCTATCGTATCCTGCGCGCGGCCAAGAACCGCTTCGGCTCCACCAACGAGATCGGTGTTTTTGAAATGCTGGATTCCGGGCTGGCCGAGGTGCCGAATCCCTCGGAAATGCTGCTCTCCGGGCGGCAGGAGAACGCACCGGGCACCTGCGTCACCTGCGTTATGGAGGGCACCCGCCCGGTCCTGGCGGAGATTCAGGCGCTGATCACGCCCACCAGCTACAACGTGCCCCGCCGTACATCCTCCGGCGTGGATTATAACCGTGCGGCCCTGCTGCTGGCGGTGCTGGAGAAGAGGGGAGGGCTCAAAATGAGCGCCTCGGACGCCTATATCAACGTAGTGGGCGGCCTCAATCTCAACGAAACGGCGGCGGACCTGGCTACGATCCTGGCGGTGGCCTCCTCCTATGTGGACAAGCCCATCGGGGACGAGGTGGTTGCCATCGGGGAAGTGGGTCTCACCGGGGAGATTCGCTCCGTTTCCTTTATGAATCAGCGCATTTCCGAGGTCCACCGACTGGGCTTCAAGACCTGCATCGCCCCCAGGAGCGCCCGGGGCAAGCTCCAGGTCCCCGAGGGCATGGAGCTCATCGAGGTCAAGACCCTGCGGGACGCGCTTTCCTGCGCCATCGGCGCGAAGAGAAGGACAATGGATAATTGACAATGGACAATGGATAATGCGCCATTATATCCCGCATCCTCAATACTCAAAACATAAAATTATATTCTAAACCGCTTTGTTATAAAAAGGAGGCTGCGCCATGTCCATTCCCACACCGACGCCGCATAATACAGCCTCGGCAGGGGAGATCGCCCGGACCGTGCTGATGCCGGGGGACCCCAAGCGAGCCGCTTACGTAGCAAAGGAGTTTCTGACGGAGGCCCGGCTGGTGAACGACGTGCGGGGCGTCCAGGGCTATACGGGGCTGTGGAAGGGTCGGGAGGTCTCCGTGATGGCCAGCGGCATGGGCATCCCGTCCATCGGCATTTACGCCTGGGAGCTGTTTGAGGGTTACGGCGTACAGCGCATCCTGCGCATCGGCACCGCCGGCGCGCTGGCAGACGACTTACAATTAAAGGATATCGTGCTAGCTCAGGGAGCCTGTACGGACTCATATTTCATGAACCAATTCAAGCTGCCCGGGAGCTTTGCGCCCCTGGGGAGCTACAGGCTGCTGGAGGCGGCCTGCGCCGCCGCCCGGGAAAAGGGGCTGCCCGTGCGAGTGGGAAATATCCTGTCCACGGATCGCTTTTACTCCGCCTCGCCGGAGGACAATGACCAATGGAAGCGTATGGGCGTCCTGGCCGTGGAAATGGAAGCCGCCGGGCTCTACGCCGTGGCCGCGTACCACGGCAAGGAAGCGCTGGCCATCTGCTCGATCTCCGACCATCTGTACCGCGAAGGACAGCTCAGCCCGACGGAGCGCGCGGAAAGCCTGGACCGGATGATCGAGCTTGCGCTGGAAGCTTCAACAATGGACAATGGATAATTGACAATGGATAATGGGCTCTAAAAAGAAATGATTTCGTTTTCATTTGCGTGAGCAAAAAACGAAACGAAACAAGGACAAAGATCAATGGATAAACCGTGAGCCGGAAGCCGGGAAACGGCCCAAAAGGGCCGGAAAAGGCCGCAAAATAGGCCGGAAGGAGCGGATCATCAACTCTGCCTCCCTCCGGCCTGAAAACCCGGCCCATAATTACATGAAATTATTATTTTGTGCACCAAACACGGAAACCGAAACGGCGGGGAAAGTCGTCCAAAGGCTCATCCCCTGCCGCTCTTCTCTTTTTAGACTAAAGGGCATCTCAAAAAACTCTGGCAGCGAAAAACAGAATGCTGTGGGTGGATTCGTACCCTGCCTTC